>CAYIUM010000010.1:0-9220 GCA_964366675.1 uncultured Candidatus Saccharibacteria bacterium | reverse complement strand
CCCCCCCCCCCCCCCCCCCCCCCCCCTTTCTTGGGGGGGGGGCCCAGGGGGGGGGGGGGTGTTCCGCGCGCTTATTTTTGATTTTAAATATTCCAATCATCGAGGGGTTATTGTTTTTGTTCGGATTTTTGACGGAAAAGTAAAAAAGGGAGACAATTTAATTTTTGCGGTTTCCAACGAAAAATTTTCTGCCGTAGAGGTGGGCACTTTTTCGCCGGAAGAACAACCAAGCGAATCTCTGTCTTCGGGTGAAATTGGTTACATTGTGACCGGTATAAAAAAACCCGGCATTGCTTCGGTGGGAGACACTATTACCAGATCGGACAATCCTTTGCCCGCTCTTCTCGGTTATCGTCAGCCCATGCCTGTGGTTTGGGCCAGTGTTTTTCCGGAGGATGCGGACGATTTTGCCATGCTTAAACTTGCTTTGGGCAAACTAAAACTTTCCGATTCATCTTTTTCTTTCGAAGAAGAATCTTCGGGGTCTTTAGGCAGAGGTTTTCGTTGCGGATTTTTAGGAATGCTTCATTTAGAAATTATTACCGAAAGATTAAAGCGGGAATTCAATTTAAATTTGGTTGTCACCACACCTTCTATCACTTATGAAGTGATAGATAACCATGATAAAAGAGAAAAAATTTATTCGCCTTATTTTTTTCCGGATGACGGCAATATCAAAACCGTTTTAGAACCATGGGTGACAGCTAAAATAATCGCGCCGGCGGAATATTTAGGCAATATCATGCAACTTCTTTTTAACCATGAAGCGGAAACCGGCGAAACCGAAAACTTCGGAGATAATCGCTCTTCTATCTCTGTTCGAATGCCGCTCCGGGAGTTGATGCGTCATTTTTTTGATGAATTAAAAAGCACTTCTTCCGGTTACGGTTCGATTTCTTATGAAATAGCGGAAATGCGCGAGGCGAACGTCACTCGGCTGGATGTATTGGTTGGGGGAGAAGTAGTGCCCGCTTTTTCCAAAGTTATTTCAAAGAAAAGAGTAGAAGAAGAAGCTGAAAGTTCAGTGCTCAAATTGGAAAGTCTTTTACCCCGACAGATGTTTACTTTGAAAATCCAAGGCAAAGCCTTGGGCCGGATTATTTCTTCCCGCACCCTCTCCGGCATGAAAAAAGATGTTACCCAGCACATGTACGGAGGGGATATCACGCGAAAAATGAAACTTCGGGAGAAGCAAAAAAAGGGAAAAAAGAAAATGAAAGAGCGAGGCCGGGTAAATATTCCACAGGATGTTTTTCTAAAAATGATGCGATCCAATGAATAATCTATTTTACCTGGAAGATAGGCGAGTATAATAGAATCATGCTGATGATAATGAGAATGCTGACGACCGCCCAAGCCGTTTGTATTTTCTTTTGATGTTTCTTGTTGAAAAGCATATACTTACTATAACATATTATGCGCAGTTTTCAACAAAAAACAAAATGGAGAAATTTTTTACAATCCAAGCCGGTTTTGGTTTTTCTAGGCCTTTTAATACTTTTTTTTGTTTACGGCATGCTTGGTTTTATAGGTAAAATGGAAATTACCAAAGAGAATAGAGACATTGTGAAAAACAAAGTGGCGCAATTAAAAAAAGAGAAGGAAAAACTTTCATCTGATATTGAAAAATTAAAAACGGAAAGCGGAATAGAAGAAAGCATTCGTGAAAAATTTGGTTTGGCCAAAGAAGGGGAGGGTTTAATTGTGGTGGTAGATGACAAAAATATGACAGAAAGCCCCAAAAAAGACGAACCTATCAGCTTCTTTTCGTTTTTTAAAAGTTGGTTTCAGCCGTAGAAAGTAGTATAATGAACCCATATGAAAATAGCTTTTTTTGAGATATTTAATGAGATTCAGAACAAAGAAAAAAAGGCTCTGGAAAAAATGTTTCCCAATGAGCAAGTTATTTTTTTTAATGAAAAAATCAATAAAGAAAATGTGGCCTCAGTGAAAGATGCGGAAGTCATCTCTGTTTTTACCAACTCAGCAGTGGATAAAAATATCATTGACGCCTTGCCCAAATTAAAGTTTGTGAACACTAGCTCGACCGGTTTTGACCATATTGACACGGCTTATTGCGCTAAAAAAAACATCCAAGTTTCCAATGTTCCGGCTTACGGGTCGGTAACCGTGGCTGAATTTGCTTTCGCTCTTTTGCTGAATCTTTCCAGAAAGGTTGAGAAAGCCAATAACCAGCTTCGAGAGGAAGACAGTTTTGATATTACCGCTTTGCGCGGCTTTGACTTGCGAGGCAAAACTTTGGGTGTCATCGGTACTGGAAAAATCGGGAAAAATGTTGTAAAGATTGCAAAAGGTTTTGACATGAACGTCATTGCTTATGATTTGTATCCGGATTCGGCTTTCGCCAAAGAGAATAATTTTGAATATAAAAATTTAACGGAAGTTGTTTCCATGTCCGATGTCATCACTCTGCACACCCCTTACAATAAAGAAAATCATCATTTATTAAATAAAAAAAATATTTCTCTTATGAAAAAAGGTGTTTATTTGATAAATACTGCCCGTGGAGCGCTGATCGACACCGAAGCTTTGCTTTGGGGTCTGGAGGAGGGAATTATTGCCGGAGCAGGGCTGGATGTTTTGGAAGATGAAAGGAATTTGAAGGAAGAAATGAAGATTTTAAGTAGCGGGGGAAAGGAGATTTTGAAGGATTACAAAATTTTACTAGAAGACCATGTGCTCATAGATATGCCGAATGTGACAGTCACTCCGCACATCGCTTTTTATTCCAAAGAAGCGGAAGAAGAAATAATGAAAGTCACAGTGAGTAATATTCAGGGTTTTATTTCCGGCAATCCCACCAATCTTGTAAAATAAATGACGAAAAATTTAGTCAAAAATTTAAATGAATTAGCTACAACTAAAAATCGTCAATTGGTGCTCTCTATTGTCGAAGCAGGGTTGACTGCTATCGATACGCAAGAGATAATTTCTCGTTCTGTTAAATTGGAGAATAACATACTGAGTGTCTTGGAAAATAATTTTGATTTAGCGAAATTTAAAAAAATAAAAGTGGTTGGTTTCGGCAAAGCTTCCACTGATGGCGCTTTGGCGCTGGAGAAGATTTTAGGATCTAAAATTGCCGGAGGCGCCGTGATCGGACTTTCTAAAGTAGATTGCGAGTATATCGAGACTTTTGTTGGCACGCACCCAAGGCCCAGTCCGATAAATATTGATGCCGGCAAAAAAATATATGAAATAATAAAAGATTCCAACGAGCAGGATTTGATTATTGTGCTGGTTTCTGGCGGAGGCTCTGCCCTTCTTTGTTACTCTGAAAGCGAATGCGACCAAAATATGTCGCTATATGATGCTTTTTTGAAATCTGGGAAAACTATCACGGAAATAAATACAGTACGCAAACATCTTTCGATTTTGAAAGGGGGAGGATTGGCAAAAATAGCTTATCCGGCCACGGTTATCGGCCTTATTTTTTCTGATGTTCCGGGAAATAATTTTGAAAATGTCGCCTCTGGTCCGACTTATAAAGATAAAACAGTGGTGGCTGATGCGGAAAAAATTATTGCTGAAAATAATTTGGGCAAATTTGATTTGATGGAAACGCCGAAAGAAGACAAATATTTTGAAAAAGTTTACAATTTTGTGTTGGTTTCCAATCAAAGCGCTGTAACGGCGATGGAACAAAAATCCAAAGAACTTGGTTTTACCACTAAAATTGTTTCTACCGAACTATACGATAAAACTGATAATGCTCTTAAAAAAATTTTTGAAGCAAAAAAAGAAAATACTGTAGTTCTGGCTGCTGGTGAGCCGAGACTGGAAATCGGAAAAAATGCCGGAGCCGGAGGCAGGAATCTTCATGTGGGCTTGGAGGCGATAAAAATGAAATTAATTGACGAGAAATCCGTTTTTATATCTTTGGCTTCAGATGGCATGGATAATACCGATAGCGCTGGAGCGATAGTGGATAAAAATACAATAGAAAAAGCGAAGAAATTAAATTTAAATGCTGATGATTATTTGGCCAGATTCGATTCTTATAATTTTTTCCAAAAAACCGGCGACTTGATCATAACCGGCCCAACCGGCGCCAATGTTTCCGATTTAATGATTTTATTGACGAAAGATGAAAAATAAGATTGATAAAATTTTAGCGGAAGAGATAAAGGATTCGCGGGGAAATCCGACTATCAAAGTGACGGTGCGGTCTGGCGCCAAGTTGGGCAGTTTTTCGGTACCCTCCGGAGCCAGCACCGGCAGTCATGAAGCGCATGAATTGCGAGACTCAGCACCAGAGCAAGCTCGGTACGGGGCAAGCCCCGACATTAAGGGTGGTATGAAGAAAGCTATTTGGAATGTAGAAAATGTAATCGCTTCGGCTTTAATCGGCCAGGATATTTTTAATCAAAAGAAAATAGATGAAATGATGATCAAGTTGGACGGGACTCCAAACAAAGATAATTTGGGTGGAAATGCCATGATTGGCGTCAGTATTGCTTGCGCTAAAACGGCGGCCAAAATCGCCAATCAAGAAGTCTTTCAGTATTTGCGAACCCTGGCAGAAATAAAACCATCGCGCCCAACCCCGTATCTTTTTATGAATTTGATTGAAGGCGGAAAACATGCGAATAACGGTCTGGCTTTTCAGGAATATCATATCGTGCCGAATACGGAAGACATAAAAGAAGCCGTTGCTATTGGCGAAAAAATACAGAACACGCTGGAAGAAATAATTATGAAAGATTTAGGCAATGAATCGGTGGTGCTCGGCGACGAAGGCGGTTTCGCGCCAAAAACGATAGATATTAAAAAACCTCTGGTATATCTGAGCGAGGCCATCAAGAGAAATAATTTAAAAGACAAAGTTCGTCTCGCGCTCGATGTGGCGGCTTCTTCTTTTTTTGATAATAATCTTTATAAAGTTTCTGGAAAGAACATCTCCAAAGAAGAATTAGCGGACGTTTATGATTCTCTGATTAAAGAATTCAATTTGCTTTCCATCGAGGATCCATTTAATGAAGAAGATTTTGCCAGTTTCGGAAAATTAAAAAAACAGCATCAGAATTTGTTGGTGGTAGGGGACGATTTGACTGTTTCCAACTCGACTCTGCTTAAAAAAGCGATAAAAAATAACAGTATTAACGCTATGATTATCAAACCGAATCAGATTGGCACGCTCTCCGAAACCTTGGGAGTGATGAGGTTGGGGAGAGAAAAAAACATTGAGTTGATTGTGAGTCACAGGGGCGAAGAGACAAACGATGACTTTATCGCTGATTTGGCTTTTGCTTTCAATTGTTTTGGCCTAAAATCCGGTTCTACTAGAAAATCGGAAAGAATGGTAAAATATAATAGATTAATAGAAATTACCAATTTAAATAAATAATTCAATTGTTATGGCAGAAGAAAAAAATCAGGATTTTGTGAAATGGTACGGCGAAACAAGCATTGCCGATGTGCCTTTAGTCGGCGGGAAAAATGCCGCCTTGGGAGAAATGTATTCCAATCTTGTTCCGCTTGGCGTCAATGTGCCTGACGGCTTCGCCCTAACTTCTGATGCTTATCGTTTCTTTTTTAAGGAATCCGGTTTGGATCAAAAAATCAAAGAAATTTTTTCCGATTTAAACACTCGCGATATCCACAATCTACAAACGCACGCGAAAAAAGTTCGAGAGCTTATTTTAGAAGCCGAGCTTCCGAAAACATTGCAAGAAACAATTTCAGATTCGTATAAAAAATTGGAGGGTAAATATGGCGGGAATATCAGCGTGGCGGTTCGTTCTTCGGCTACCGCCGAAGATCTTCCGGGGGCTTCCTTTGCCGGACAGCAAGACACTTATCTAAATGTGCAGGGTGTAGAGGCGGTGCTGGTGTCCGTGAAAAGATGCATCGCTTCGCTTTTTACCGATCGAGCCGTTTCTTATCGTCAAGATAAAGGTTTTTCTCATTTTGACGCCGCTCTTTCGGTCGGGGTGCAATGTATGGTGCGTTCCGATATGGCTTCTTCTGGAGTAGCGTTTACCATTGATACTGAAAGCGGTTTTGATAAAGTAATTATGATTAATGGCGTGTATGGTTTGGGAGAATTAATCGTACAGGGACATGTCATTCCGGATGAGTTCATAATTTTTAAGCCGACCTTGGAAAGTGGAGCCGACTCTATTATTTCCAAAAAACTCGGCAAGAAAAATGTTAAACTAATTTACGCAAAAAATGGCACCAAACAGGAAAAAGTTTCTTCTCATGATCAACGTCAATTTTGTTTGACTGAAACGGAAGTTATCAAGCTGGCCAAATGGTGTCTAATTATAGAGAAGCATTTTTCCAAGAAACACAACCGTTTTCAACCGATGGATATTGAGTGGGCGAAAGATGGTAAAACAGGGGAGCTTTTTATCGTGCAGGCGCGCCCAGAAACCGTGCATTCTTCTAAAGATAAGAATGTTTTGAAAGAATACAGACTGGAAAAGAAAAGCGAAATTTTATTGAACGGCATAGCGGTTGGTGGAAAAATAGGGGCGGGTACGGCGCGTATTTTAAAAAGCGCCAAGAATATCTCCGCTTTTCAAAAAAACGAAGTGCTGGTGACAGAGATTACCGATCCGGATTGGGAACCGATTATGAAAATAGCTTCGGCAATTATTACGGATAAAGGCGGACGTACCTCCCATGCGGCCATAGTTTCTCGAGAACTCGGCATTCCTTGCATTGTGGGAACCGGCAAGGCTACGAAAGCTTTGAAAAACGGGGAAGCGGTGACGGTAGATTGTTCTTCCGGAGAGGTCGGGAAAGTTTACAAAGGTATTTTGCCGTTTCAAATTTTAGAACATCGTTTGGATAAAATTCCTGAGGTTAATACGAAAATAATGGTGAATGTCGGTTCGCCGGACGAAGCGTTTAAAGATTATTATCTTCCGGTTAAAGGAGTCGGTTTAGGCAGACTAGAGTTTATTATCGCTTCTCATATAGGCATTCATCCGAATGCCTTGATTGATTATAAAAAATTGAAGAACAATAAAAAAACTCCTGAAATCAGTAAAATTATAAAAACCATAGAAGAAAAAACTTTAGACTTTGAGAACAAAGAAGAATTTTATGTGCATCATCTTACTTTAGGCATAGCTAAAATTGCCGCCACTTTTTATCCGCAAGAAGTCATTATCCGTTTTTCCGATTTTAAAACCAATGAATATCGCACTTTAGTGGGAGGCGGACTGTATGAACCGCAAGAAGAAAATCCGATGCTGGGCTGGCGTGGTGCTTCGCGTTATTATGACCCGAAGTTTAAAGTGGCTTTCGGTTTGGAGTGCCAAGCGATGAAATATGTGCGCGAAAATATGGGTTTTACCAATGTAGTGCCGATGATTCCATTTTGCCGAACGCCGGAAGAAGGAAAAAAAGTAGTGGAAGTAATGGCCGAACACGGATTAGATCGCGCTTTGGATAAAACATTGAAAGTTTACGTGATGTGTGAAATTCCATCCAATATTATTCTAGCCGACGAGTTTTTGGAGGTTTTCGACGGTATGTCCATTGGCTCCAATGATCTGACTCAGCTGACTTTGGGGTTGGATCGTGATTCAGGGATTGTCACTCACATCGCTAATGAAAATAATCCGGCAGTGAAAAAAATTATTGCGCAGATAATTCGAAAATGCAAGGAGAAGAAAAAATATATAGGCATCTGCGGCCAAGCGCCGTCGGACTATCCGGATTTCGCCGAGTTTCTCTTACAAGAGGGAATAGAAAGCATGTCGCTCAATCCGGATACGGTCATTAAGATTATTATGGCGCTGGCCGAGAAGAAGAAATAATTTTTTGGTGCGGGATGGGGTAATCGAAACCCCGTCTAATCCTTGGGAAGGACTCATTCTACCACTAAACTAATCCCGCATATACAGAAATATATCGCTCTTTTGACTTTCCGGCAAGTATGCTATAATTGAAACATTAAAAGATAATTTTAAAATATTCATGCCGAAGGTAACAATCTATTCCACTCCGACTTGTCATTTTTGCCACCTGGCAAAAATTTTTTTTAAGGAGAACAATATAGCCTATTCCGAACACAATGTAGCTGCTGATTTGGCGAAAAGAAAAGAAATGATTGAAAAAAGCGAGCAAATGGGCGTGCCAGTCATCCTTATAGACAATAATCTTATCGTTGGTTTTGATAAACCAAAAATAGTGCAACTATTGGGATTATAAAGTGTCCCCGGCCAGAATTGAACTGACATCAAACGCTTAGGACGCGTTGGTTCTATCCGTTGAACTACGGGGACAATACTCATAATCTAGCACATAAATATTTTATTGAAAAATTAGTTTTGATTTTTCTGTTTATTTTTGCTAGTATTTATCCATGTCGCCGGAAGAAAGGGAGCTTTTAAATAGGAGCGTCAGCTTGGCGGAAGACAATAATAAAATATTGCATTCCATGAGGCGTTCTCAGCGATGGGCTTCGGTCGCTAGGGGAATGTATTGGTTGCTCATTATCGGTTCGGCGGTAGGCGCGTATTATTTTATTCAGCCGTATGTAGACCAATTAATGGGTGTATATGGTGGAGCAAGCAGTACTCTCAACGGCTTAAATGACACGTTGAAGAACTTAAAAAATTAATGCTGGGATAGCTCAGGTAGCAGAGCGTTCCCCTGAAGAGGGATAGGTCGGCAGTGCAAGTCTGCCTCCCAGCACCAAAAGAATTTTCTAGATAGACCTTACTTTTATATTGTTGGTTTTATCCTTGTCTACTTTTTGGAGGCGAACGGTGAGCAATCCGTGTTTTTCGGTCGCTTCAACTTCCTCTGGTTCTACTTCTTGAGGTAGAGAGATAGTGCGAGAAAATCTTCCCCAATAAAGTTCCTTGCTGAAATAATTTTCTTCGTCAATAGTCCTGGATTCCTCGCGCTTGCCTTTGATGGTAATCATGTCCCGGGTGACGGACAATTCCAAATCTTCCGGTTTTACTCCGGCCACCATCGTCTGAATGATAATCTCGCTGGGAGTTTTATAAACATCCACCGCTAATTCCGCCTCTTCATTTTCTTCCTCAATCCAATTATTGTCTCTTTTTTCTTTTCTATCGCCGTTATTTTTTCCCGCAACCACTTTCCTCGGCTCCTCATATTCTCCCTCGACATGGACGCTTCCAGTCAATCTGTCCCAAAAACCTCTTTTTTTGTTTTCCATATATTTAATCCATTCTTCTTACTTTTTCAAAAAGTAACATTACAATAA
>CAYIUM010000009.1:0-10653 GCA_964366675.1 uncultured Candidatus Saccharibacteria bacterium | reverse complement strand
GCTAAAATGAATATAGATCAAAAATATCTTTCGGAAGACGATATCGGTTTTATGGTGACGCCTAGATTAAACGCTGCGTCTAGGATGGATAATCCGATACGCGCATTTGAACTTTTAGCGACATCTGATGAGGTGGAAGGTGGCAGCCTGGCGGATCATTTATCAAAAATTAATGATGATAGGAAGACCATTGTCACGGGAATTATGCGAGAAGCGCATAAAAAACTGAAAACATACGAGCATAAAGAAGTCATAGTAATCGGCAATCCAAAATGGCGGGTGGGTATTTTAGGATTGGTAGCCGGCAAAATTTCTGATCAGTATAAAAAGCCCGTTTTTGTCTGGGGCGAAGATGAAAACAGTTGCTTGAAAGGTTCTTGCAGGAGTGATGGTTCAGTGTCGGTGGTAGAGCTTATGACTGCTTCTCGTAGTTCCTTTCTTGATTTTGGTGGCCATGAACTAGCTGGCGGATTTACTGTTCGTCATGACAAAATTCATTTCTTGGAAGAAATATTGTCTGAAAATTTTAATAAAATCCAAAATTCAGAAAAAGGACAGTCCTTAAAGAATTCAGAAAGGACTGTCCTTGAAAAAGCTGACCTTGCTGGTGATTTGAGTTTGGTAAACATGAAAAACTGGAAAGAAATAGAAAAATTGTCGCCATTTGGTTTTGGCAATCCAAAACCGGTTTTTCTCTTTGAGGGCGTGAAAATAGAAAAAATAAAAAAATTCGGCAAAAATGGTTCTGGAGAACATTTGGAAATTATTTTTTCGGATGTCAATCAAGCTAAAGCCAAAGCGATTTCTTTTTTTTCCAGCGTTGATTCTTTCGAAAATAAGTTGGAAGAAGGTTTAAAAGTAAACTTACTCGCCACTTTTGATTTGTCTAGATTTAGAGGCAGAGAAGAGCTAAGATTGAGGATAGAAGACATTATTTAGATATGCCAAAATATACAATAAAAATTTACACCGATGGGGCGGCGAAGGGGAATCCAGGGAGTGCCGGCTGGGGAGTAGTATTTATTTCAGGAAAAAAAATCTTTGAAATTGGCGGAGGAGCAGAGCATGCGACAAATAATCAAATGGAGTTGACTGCGCCGATAGAGGCTTTGAAATATTTGAAAGAGTACCCCTACCCAACCTCCCCCTACAGTAGGGGGAGGAGCAAGGAGGGGGTAGAAATCGAAATTATTTCGGATTCCAAATATGTAATTCTTGGAATTACTGAATGGATTTCAAACTGGCAGAAAAATAATTGGCGGAATGCCAATAAGAAGCCCGTGCTTAATCGAGAACTTTGGGAAGAACTGTATGTCCTGACGCAAGAACTCAAACCAAAGTGGACGTACGTGAAAGGTCACAACGAAGACAAATATAACGACCGCGCTGACCTCATAGCTACCAGTTTTGCCGAAGGAGAGCCGGTGAAACTTAGAAATAATGCGAGATAGAATTTTTTATGCAGTTTGTTTTGGTCTTATTTTTGGAGTGCTTCTGCGCTCTTTTTTGTTTTTAAATTTATATCTTACGGTTTGTATCGGTTTACTAGCGTGTGCTCTATTTTTATTTTTTACCCTCGTATCTAAAAATAACTGGGGAGTTATCGCAAGTATTTTTATTTTTGCTTTTGCGTGTGGCATATGGAGGTTCTATGTTGTCGATCAGCCTGCTCCAAAAAATATCACGATGTCGGGTATTATTGTCGATGAGCCGGACATAAGAGAAAACAACCAAAAGCTGACTGTAAAAACATCGGAGACTAAAATTTTAATCACCACGGATTTTGAAAACCGGTATACATACGGAGACGAGATAAGTTTTAAGGGTGAATTGGAAAGTCCGGAGAATTTTATTACCGATCAAGGGAAAGTTTTTGATTATGTGCGCTATCTCCAAAAGGATGGAATTTTATACGTGATGAGTTACCCAGAAATTGAGTTTCTCTCTCATGGAAAGGGGAACATGATAAAGAGCACCTTGTTTCATATCAAAAATAAATTTTTGAGTGTCATTGATGCTACGATTCCTTCTCCGGAATCCCTTCTCATGGGCGGCCTTATCTTGGGCGAACGGTCTTCTTTTGGAGAAGAGATGCGGCAGAAACTTATAAATACCGGTACCATTCACATTATAGCGCTCTCTGGATACAACGTAACGATTGTTGCCGAATGGATTATGAAGTTGTTTTCTTTTCTTCCGCTAAACCTTGGGATTAGCATAGGTATTTTCACGATTTTTCTTTTCATCTTGATGACTGGCGCGAGTTCCACCAGTATTCGGGCCGGAATTATGGCAACTCTTGCTCTTGTCGCCCGCGCGACGGGGAGGAATTATGATATCGGGCGGGCACTACTCCTCGCCGGCGTGTGCATGATACTACTTAATCCTTTTGTTCTTGCTTTCGACGTTTCGTTTCAACTTTCCTTTATCGCCACTATCGCTCTCATCTTCTTCACTCCCAAAATTGAAGAATATTTCTTGTGGGTCCCGACCACTTTTAAACTGCGAGATATAGTTTCCGTAACCTGCGCTGTATATATTTTCGTTTTGCCTTTCATTTTGTATAAAATGGGCAATCTTTCTTTGGTTGCTTTGCCGGCAAATGTGCTTATCTTGCCTTTTATACCCATGACTATGCTTTTTGGATTTCTCACTGGATTCCTGGGTATTTTTTCATATCTTCTCGGAGTTCCTTTCAGCTTTATCTCAAATGTTTTTCTTCATTACGAGCTAAGTGTCATTGATTTCTTTTCCCGGGTTCCATTTGCCTCTTTTATCGTCCCAAATTTTCCGCTTTTTCTCACACTCATAATATATGCCTGTTTTATCTACAAACTTTTTGGCAGAAGTATAAAAAAGTTTTTTACTGAGCCTTTTTAAAATTTTCCTCAATTACCTCCCAGTTTATATTCTGGAAGAACGCTTCCACGTATTTTTTCTTCTCCGATGTCGGGTAGTCGTACACAAAGGCATGTTCCCACATATCGAGGCCTAGGATAAGGGCGCAGTCCTGAAGCTGTCCCAAATGTTGTTCGTCCACCCAATTTGAAAGGAGACGTTTTTCTTTTCGGTCATAGTACAGCATGGCCCAGCCTATGCCGCGAGTCAGGGCCATAGTCTTAAAGCGATTAAGCCAAGTATCAAAAAACTCCCATTCTTCTTCTACTGCTTTTCTTAATTGACTTTCTTGTTTGAGAGGTTTTGCGCCTCCAGAAAGAGATTCAAAATAAACTTCATGATTCCGCATGCCGTTATATTCGAAAGCGAATCTGCGCTGAATTTCGCCGACGACGTAAGGAGCAAAGGCGTCTTCTTTTGCATAACCTTCATATTCCGGTATTTTTTCTAAAATGAGATTTGTGTTTTTTACATAACCAGCATAAAGCTTCAGGTGCTCTTCGACATTTCTAGCCGAGATGCCTTTTAATGTTCCGATATTGAATTTTATTTCTTCAAATTTTTTCATGGTGTATTTATGAGTTAGCTGATAATATAATCATTATATCATGACTTCCGGCAAGACATTTTGGAGGAAATATGGTCTATTGCTTTTGACGTTTTTTCTTTTAGTAACCACTGCACGTCTTTTTTATCAGGATTTTAAAAATTCTTACCAACAACTGACTTTTGCTATGCTTGACGTAGGTCAAGGCGACGCTCTGTTCATTGAATCGCCGACCGGTACTCAAATCTTGGTGGATGGCGGTCCGCCACGGAAGATAATGGGAAAGCTTCAGCGAATAATGTCTCCATTTGATAAATTCATAGATGCCATTATCGTTACCAATCCAGACCAAGATCATATAGGCGGACTGCTGGATGTCTTGAAGGTGTATAAAGTCGGCGGGGTGTTTCAGTCTGGCACATTTAACGATTCTAAAATCTACCAAAATCTAACAGCCGAAATAAAAGATAAAAATATTCGAAATATTTTAGCAAAGAAAGGGATGCGTTTAGACATAGGTGGCGGAGCAGTCATAGATATTTTATTTCCGGATCGAGACGTAACGCTGTGGAATAGCAATGACGGATCTATTGTCAGTAGACTCACCTACGGCAACACAAAAGTGATGCTCGTTGGTGATGCTACCTCCAAGACAGAAAAAATAATTTTAGCGGGAACCTCTATGGAAGAGCTTGAAAGCGCTATTTTAAAAGTCGGGCACCATGGTTCGCGCACCTCGACCTCTTATGATTTTGTAAAAACAGTTTCTCCTGCCTATGCGCTCATTTCAGACGGCAAGGACAATAAATACGGCCATCCGCACAAAGATACGCTCGATACACTATCTTCTTTTGGCGCACAAATTTTTAGGACTGACCTTTTGGGTACTATTATTATGAAATCCGACGGCCAGAAAGAAACTTTTAATTTTTATAAATAGTGATAGAATAAAATCATGCGAGACAAACTAGTAGAAAAATTAATCAAGGGCGAAGAAAAGAGACAGCGTGAAGGGCTCGAGTTAATCCCTTCTGAAAATTATGTTTCGGAAGATGTGCTTACCGCGAATGGTTCTGTGTTCACCAACAAATATTCCGAAGGCTATCCGGGGCGGCGATATTACGGCGGTCAAGATTTTACCGATGCGGTAGAAAGGCTTGCCATCGAGCGCGCCTGTAAGCTTTTCAAATGCAAATTTGCCAATGTTCAGTCGCATTCCGGCGCTCCGGCAAATTTAGCTGTCTATGCGGCCCTCCTCGAGCCGGGGGATACAGTACTCGGTATGGATCTTTCTCATGGCGGGCATCTTACTCATGGTCATCCGATGACTTTACCCGCGAAAATCTATAAATTTGTGAGGTACAAGATGAAAGATGCAAGCACAGGAGAAATTGATTATGAAAATTTGCGCCGAGTGGCTCTTGAAACCAAACCAAAAATAATTTTAGCCGGTTTTTCTGCCTATCCACGCACTCTTGATTACAAAAAATTTGTTGAAATAGCAAAAGAAGTAGGCGCAATAACTATGGCGGACATGGCGCACATCGCCGGGCTCATTGCGGCGGGTGTTCTTCGCAATCCATTTGATGACGGTTTTGATATTATTACCTCCACTACTCACAAGACGCTTCGGGGCTCGCGTGGAGGCATCATTCTTGTTCGGGAAAATGAGGAAATAGCCAAGAAGATAGACAAGTCTATTTTTCCTGGGATCCAAGGCGGTCCTCATATGCACACTATCGCCGGCAAAGCAGTGGCTTTTGGTGAGGCGATGGCGCCAAAATTTAAAAAATATGCCATTCAGATTCTCAAAAATGCTAAAGCGATGGCAGAAGTTTTTAAGAAAAATAATATCAGAATGATCGGCGGTGGTACTGACAACCATCTTATCTTGGCCGATGTGTTTGGTTCGCTTGGGGTTACGGGGAAGGAGGCGCAGACGGTACTTGATGAAGTTGGCATTACTCTCAATATGAACGTGATTGCCGATGATCCAAGGAAGCCCCTTGACCCTTCTGGTATTCGCTTCGGCACTCCGGCGATCACTACTCGCGGTTTCAAAGAAAAAGAGTGTAAAAAGGTGGCAGAACTTATCATTAAGACTCTCAAAAATAAGGACAACAAAAAAGTAAAAGAAGCTATCCATAAAGAAGTTAAAGTGCTTGCCAAAAAGTTTCCGATACCTAAGAGGTTTGTATAATATGAAAATTCATCATACAGCTATCACAGTTTTGTCGCTTGAAAAGTCAGTTAAATTTTACGAGGATGTTTTTGGTCTAAAAGTGGAAAATACTTTTGAGAAAAAGGATTTAGGGGCGAAAATCATTGTAATGTCTGATGGAGAGGGTGGCAGAATTGAGCTATTTCAATTTAAGAAATCCGGAGCTTTACCAGAGAATCAGAATAATATTTCTGTTCAAGGTGTTAAACATATAGCATTTGAGTTTAGAGACGTGGATGCAATTTATAACAAGTTAAAAAATAAATACGAATGCACTGAAGCGAAAAATGGTATTTCGGGAAGATATTTCTTTGTGAAAGATCCGAATAACATTCTCGTTGAGATTTACAAGTCATATAAATAATATGGAACTGCAAGTTGGGGTTAAAATTTTATTGGAGAATGAAGAAGGGAAATTTTTGATTTTGCATCGCAACCCAGAAAAATACGCTTGGAGTAAAGATAGGGACTCTTTTGATATTGTTGGGGGAAGAATAACTACTGGCGTTCCTTTGATCAAAAATCTAAAGAGGGAAATTAAAGAAGAAACTGGGCTTAAAGTAAAAGGTGAACCCGAATTATTAGCTGCGCAGGATATTATTAAGCCGGATCAAGAGAGGCACGTTGTTCGCCTAACATACTTAGGTATAGCCGAAGGGGTTGTTAAGTTGAGTGATGAGAATTTAGAATATAAATGGATGGATGCGGATGAAATATCAGCTCTTGATTCCATGGATAAATATTCGAAAGAAGTTTTGGCAAAATTATTTATTGAATAGTTTTCTATTTGTGCCCTTTTCTGGTATATTTTCTAAATGGCAAAACGGGGGAAACTTATAGTCATAGACGGCACGGATAGTAGCGGCAAGGCGACGCAGACCGAGCTCCTTATTAAGCATCTAAGAAAAGACGGGCGAAAAGTAAAAGTAGTTGATTTCCCGGACTATTATTCCAACTTCTTCGGTAAATTCATCGGTCACTGCCTCTCTGAACAATATTTTAATTTCGTTAAAGTGCATCCAAAGATTGCTTCTGTGCTTTACGCCGCTGACCGTTTTGAGTCAAAAGATAAAATAAAAAAGTGGCTCGAAGCAGGCAATATTGTTATTGCCAATAGATACGCGAGCGCCAACCAGATCCATCAAGGCGGCAAGATAGCAAACACCAAGAAGAGAGAAAATTTTCTCAAATGGCTCGCCGAGATGGAATATGAAGTGTTTAGAATTCCAAAACCCGATGCGGTTTTTTTCTTGAACGTTCCGATTCCGATAGTTATGAAGCTTATACAGGAGAGAAATAAAAAGACCAAGAGAGGCTATCTCGGTAAAAAGAAAGATGTTCATGAAAAAGATAAAAATCATATGGAAAACGCTCGCAAGAGCGCTCTTTGGCTAGCTAAGACTCAAAAGAATTGGATAAAAATAGAATGTACTAAAAACGGCGAGCTCGACACTCGGGAAAATATCCATAAGGAAATTTATGGAAAAGTAAAAAGAATTTTAAAGTAAATTATGTTAAATCGCTTTTAGCAATAACAAGCGGTCGCGTGCTAAAGCTAAATTAGTGTAAATGGAATTTATTTACTAAATGAAGCTCGTTATCAACTTTTTCTACAAGCAGGAATCTTACATATTTTCTCGCATTGTAAAATTCTAATATAAATTCTACTTCTTGATCACAAGGATATGGAGATATCAACACTGATTTTTGAAGTTCAATCATGCCCATCTCACGGAAATGAAAACGCAGGGATTCTCGAACTCTTTTTAATCGTTCTGGTATGTCAAACATCACCACTCTCCATTTCTTGTCCCATTTCGCCTGCTTTTTTATCTCCATCTTTTCGATGTCAAACCGCAATGCTTTCTTCTTGCCGTTATCACTCAGAATCATTGTTGTGGTGCCATCACGATTGTCTTTTTCCTCAATCAAACGAGAGCTGTATAAGGAATTAATTGCCCTTTGCAGTGTTTGGCGGTTTATTTTTTCAAATTCTTTTGGAATTTGGGCTAGGATCCATTTGTGTTGCTTATATGAATGATTTAAGCCAAGAGCTACGCCTGCGAGCAATAATACTAAAATTTTCTTTTTGACCGAACCCGTTCGTGGGGAAGTATACGGATTGTATTTCATATTTTCTATTATAGCATTAGCAAGCGGTCGCACGCTAATGCTAAATTGGTTTTTAAAGGATTAAAGATATATAATAATTTATATGAGAATTCCAATTGTAAATGAAAAAGACGAGATAATAGCTATCAAAGAAAGAGACAAGGTTGCTCAGGAAGATGTTTATCGCGTTTCATCCCTTTGGATTACAAACAGTAAAAAAGAAATTTTACTCGCACGTAGGGCTCTCAATAAGAGAAATGATCCGGGAAAATGGGGACCAGCTGTAGCGGGTACAGTAGAAGAAAATGAGACTTATGAGTCTAATATAATTAAAGAAGCTGAAGAAGAAATAGGTCTTAAAAACCTTAAACCAGTTTTAGACTTGAAGTTGAGATCTACAAGCAAACACAATTATTTTGTTCAAAGATTCTTGGTAATTATAGATAGAGACATTTCTGAGTTTAAAGTTCAAAAAGATGAAGTTGCTGAAATTAAATGGTTTACACCAGAAGAATTAATAAAAGAATTAAAAGAACATCCAGACGATTTTCTAAAAGGTATTCATGAAAGAATGAATTTATGAAAATAAAAGTTAAAAAACTCAAAGAAGGGATGAAGTTGCCAAAGTACCATCATCCCGGAGATGTAGGAATGGATTTATATGCCATGGAAACAGTGACAGTAAAGCCCGGCGAACATTATCGTTTTTGGCATGGCTTTGCGCTGGAGTTTCCTGAGGGATATGGCGCGATCATTATGGACAAAAGCAGTATTTCCAAGGCTGGATTGGCTCATTTGGGAGGAATCTTTGATGCTGGATACCGCGGCGAATATAATACGCATTTAGTAAATTTATCGGATCAGAGTTATACTTTTGAAGAAGGAGACAAAGTTTCTCAGCTAGTGATTGTGCCTGTGGTGATAGCCGAATTGGAAGAAACCGATACGCTCAGTGAATCGGCTCGTGGCGAGGGAAAATTTGGAAGTACGGGTAAAAAATAATTATGCAAGATGAAATAAAAAAATTAATAAAAGATGCTTTAGAAAATCTTGAAATAGAAGTTAGTGATTTTGGTTTGGAACATCCAGCAGATTTGAAAATGGGGGATTATTCGACCAATGTTGCTATGGCTGTCGTAAAAAATATTGGAACCAATCCCAAAGATCTGGCGCAGAAAATAGTCGCTGAGATATCGAGGTTAAACCTCGATAAATATATAGAAAAAATAGAAGTAGCCGGCGCAGGTTTTATAAATTTTTATTTGTCCCGCAAATTTTTCGGTGGAAGCATAGAGGAGATTGTAAATAAAGGAGAGAATATCGGAAAAAATAAACTCTTGGCGGAGAAGAAGATTATGATCGAATATACTGATCCTAATCCCTTCAAACCTTTTCATGTAGGACATTTGATGACGAACGCCATTGGCGAATCCATCGCGAGAATTTTGGAACATTCCGGCGCGGAAGTTTCCCGAGCTAATTATCAAGGCGATGTGGGATTGCATGTGGCCAAAGCTATCTATGGTCTTTTGGAAAACGAAAAGTTGCAAAGCAAAACAGGTTCTCATACTTTGCAATCAGCCAACATCGGTAGAGCTTATGCCCGAGGTTCGGAAGTTTATGAAATTGATCCGAAGGCAAAAAAAGAAATAGATGCAATAAATAAAAAAATTTACGACAAAAGCGACAAGAAAATAAACGAAATATATGATTGGGGTTTTAAGGTGACGATGGACGCCTTTCAAGATTTATATGAAATGCTCGGAACTGAATTTGATTTTTATTTTTTGGAAAGCCAGATGATTATTGTCGGAGAACAAGCGGTAAAAGATAATTTAGGCAAAGTGTTTCATAAAAGCGATGGAGCGGTTGTTTTTCGGGGCGGAGATTATGATTCTAAACTTCATACCAGAGTTTTCATCACTTCCGCAGGCTTGCCTACTTATGAAACCAAAGAGCTTGGGTTAGCCGAACAAAAATTCAGGGAAGAGCCTGGTCTAAATCTTTCTATTGTCATTACCGCCAACGAACAAGCGGAATATATGAAAGTGGTGGCCAAAGCCCTTTCTCTGATTCATCCAGAATACGAAAATAAAATGATGCATATTACTCATGGCATGATGAAATTTGCTTCCGGAAAAATGAGCTCTCGAAAAGGGAATGTGATAACCGGCGAATCCCTGTTAAACGATGTTCGGGATGAAATTTTGGAAAAAATGACTGATCGCGATTTTGAAAATGTTGAAAGAGAAAAAATTGCCACAGATGTTGCCGTGTCCGCCATAAAATATTCTATTCTAAAACAATCTACTGTCGGAGACATTGTTTATGATTTTGAAAAGTCCATTTCCTTTGAAGGGGACTCCGGTCCGTATCTGCAATATTCTTTCGCGCGGGCGAATTCCATTTTGGAAAAGGCAAAAGCTGAAAATATTCTGCCGGATCCTCATGTTTTTCCGCCGGAAATTTTTGAAGTGGAAAAATTATTGTACAGATTTCCAGAAATAATATTGCGTTCCGCCTTAAAATATGAACCGCATCATATCGCGAACTATTTAATCGAAATCGCCCGCGCTTTCAATAGTTTTTACGGCAACACTCTCGTAATAGACAAAAAAGACAAGACCTCGCCTTACAAAATTGCTCTCACATGCGCGTTTTTCTTTGTCATAAAAAACGGCCTTCACCTCCTCGGCATCCAAGCTCCGAAAAAAATGTAGAAAATTAGGGACTAGGTGCTAGTGATTAGCTTCTAGAACCTAGAACCTAGAACCTAGAAACTAATCTATGACTCAAGATCAAGCCCTCAATATTTTAAAAACCGGCGCGAATGTTTTCTTGACGGGCGAGCCGGGAGCCGGGAAAACGCATACTA
>CAYIUM010000008.1:0-10824 GCA_964366675.1 uncultured Candidatus Saccharibacteria bacterium | reverse complement strand
GATGACACTAAGCGTTCAAGATACGAGCAATTTGGCAGGGCCGACGCTCAAGGCTTTGGCGGCTCACAGTCTGGTTTCGAAGGATTTGATTTCTCAGGATTTCAACAGGGTAATGCCGATTTTGACTTTGGAAACTTAAACGACATTTTCAGCGATTTCTTCGGTGGGGGGATGAGTGGAGGAAGAAGAGAAACAAGACGCGGACGGGATATTTCCACTGAAATCCAGATTTCTTTTTCTGATGCTATTTTTGGCACCAACCGAAAAATTTTAATTACTAAAACATCCAATTGTCCGACTTGTCGTGGTTCCGGAGCAAAAACTGGGTCTAAGATGGAGACTTGTAAGATTTGTAACGGCAAAGGAAATATCCGCGAATCTAAGAGAACGATTTTCGGAAACATCGCCAGTACTAAAACTTGCGAGGTTTGTCTGGGAACGGGCGAAGTGCCGAAAGAGCTCTGCGAGACATGCAAAGGCAAGGGCGTATTGCGCCGAGAGGAAGAAGTTTCTATCGTCATTCCTGCTGGCATTCGGGATGGGGAAATGATTCGGATGACGAGTTTTGGCGAAGCCGTGTCCAAAGGAACTGCTGGAGACCTTTACATCAAAATAAACGTGGCGACGCATTCTGTATTTAAGCGCCAAGGGCATGACCTAATAATGAATTTAAACTTGAAGCTTTCTGATGCGCTTTTGGGAACTAAATATCCGGTGCAAACTTTGGACGGAGATATCGAGGTTACGATTCCAGAGGGTGTGTCTATGAATGAAATTTTGCGGGTGCGGGGCAAGGGCGTGCCTATTTCTAAAAACAAACGCGGAGACTTGTTAATCAAGCTGAATATAAAATTGCCGGAAAAACTATCGCGTAAATCTCGCGAAATCATCGAACAGCTCAAAAAAGAAGGGATCTAATTATTTTATGCTCATTGACCTTTCAGTTCCGCTAAATGAGAAGACTCCCGTTTACCCGGGTGATTCGAAAACACAAATTAAAACAGGTAGTACTTTTGAAAAGGATGGTTGCCAAAACCACTACGTTTGTATTAGTACACATGTTGGTACTCATATGGATGGTCCATCGCATATGCTATCTGGAGAAAAAAATATAGATGAAATATCTTTAGACAGATTTTCAGGCAGAGGTGTGTGTATCAGAGTTGACAATAATCAGTTTGATATTGAAAAAATCAAGCAAGTTCATATTCAAGAAGGGGACATAGTTTTATTTCATACCGGCATGAGCGACAGATATTATCTGCTGGAATACTTTAATAGTTACCCAGATATTCCAGAATCTGTCGCCAATTATTTGGTTCAGAAGAAAATAAAAATAATCGGGGTGGATATGTGCAGTCCGGATCATCCTCCGTTTCCGATTCATAAAATATTATTGAAAAATAATATTTTAATCATCGAAAATCTTGCAAATCTAAAATCTCTTGTCGGAAAAGAATTTAAAATCTACGCTTTTCCACTTAAAGTTTCTTTAGACGGTTCTCCTGTGAGAGTAGTGGCGGAAATAAAATCATAAAAATAGATTTGCGTTTCAAATCATATTTGATACAATGATAAAAGTATGAAAAAGGAAGTAAAAGGCAAAAAAATAACCATTGATGCGTTAGCTATTATGATGAATAGCGGATTTGAAGGTATGGAAAAAAGAATGATTGATGTCATCAAAGAGGAAATGGGAAACGTGAGAGAAGAAATAGGAAACGTGAAAAAGGAGGTTGAGGGCGTAAAAAACCAACTTGCGGGCACGAATAAAAGAATAGACGACCTTGTTACCAACAGAGTAAAATATGAAGAGCATAATAAATTGAAAGCAAGAGTAGATGTTATTGAAAAAAAACTTACACCCGCACCGATGCCTAAATAGCAGTCGGGGTATATTAAATTTCTTATTCAATACGTTCAAGCGGCCCCGACGAAGAAGGGGTTTTATTTTTTGATTATCCCTAAAGCTAAACGTTTAATTCAAGAAAAAATATACAATGAAAATTTTAACCGAAGAAATATTAGCTAAACTGATAAAACGTCATGGTCTGGAAAATTATCTTACTGATTTAATGAAAGAACTAAAACAAGATTTCAGTCGTTGGGAGGAATTCAACAAAATTCCTCGTCCTTCTATGCAAGTGCCTGGCGGGGTATTGGAACTTATGCCAATCTGTGACAAGGAGTATTACACATTCAAGTATGTGAATTGTCACCCTAAAAATCCACAAAATGGGCTGATGACTGTTGTGGCGACTGGCCAGCTTTCACGGACAGACACTGGTTACCCCCTTATGTTTTCGGAAATGACATTATTAACTGCATTGCGCACTGCAGCCACTACAGCCTTAGCCACAAACTTTATGGCGAGAAAAAATAGCCATATACTTGCAATTATAGGTACTGGTGCACAAAGTGAATTTCTAGTTACAGCTATAAACTTGGTGCGCAAGATTACCGAAGTCAGATATTTTGACATAGATTCTTTGGCTATGGATAAATTTGAAAAGAATTTAAAAAATAATGCCTTCAGATTGATACGTTGTGTTAGCGCGGAAGAAGCAGTCAAAGGAGCGGACATTATCACAACTTGCACGGCTTGCAAGGCGCATGTGGATATATTAAAAAATATCTGGGTAATCTCAGGCGTGCACATCAATGCGCTGGGTGGCGACACCGTAGGCAAAACTGAATTAGAATTGCCGATACTTTCCCGCAGTCGCGTTATCGTCGAATATTTTGACCAAGCCAGTATCGAAGGAGAAATCCAAAGACTTAATGCAAAAGAAACCAAAGAGCAAGTGCATGCTGAACTTTATGAACTTTTCTTAGGTAAAAAATCCGGACGCGACAGTGAAAAAGATATTACTCTCTTTGATTCTGTTGGCGTGGCGATTGAAGATTATTCAGCACTCAAACTTACATATAAATTGGCTGGTATTTATAAATTAGGCCAAGAATTGAACTTCACTCCGGTTTTAGATGACCCAAAAAATTTAATCTCTTTATTAAATTAATAGTCAATGTATAATTAAAATTATGGAACAAATTCAATGGTCAGATTTTGAGAAGGTAGAAATTCGAGTCGGCACTATTATTAGTGTAGAAGATTTCCCTGAAGCGCACAAACCGGCATATAAAATTATAGTCGATTTCGGCGAATTCGGAATAAAAAAATCAAGTGTTCGGATTGTCGCTTTATACAAAAAAGAAGAATTGATTGGTAGACAAATCATTGGCATTATTAATTTTCCGGTTAAAAAGATTGGCCCTTTTCAATCAGAATTTTTGATGACCGGTTTTTATCGTGCTGATGGATCAGTCGTACTTGCAGTTCCGGACAAAGAAGTGCCCAATGGGGCAAAATTAGGATAAAATAAATTAAATCTTTGAAACTTTTTGCCCTTCGGGCGTATCTTTCACTTCGTAGCCCAGAGTATTTATTTCTTTTCGCAGTTCGTCGGATTTTTGGAAATCTTTATTTTGGCGGGCTTGTTCGCGCGCTTCGGTCAGCTTCTTTACTTTTGCCGGGATTTTTTCCGCTTTTAAATTCGCAAACCAAAGTCCAAGCACTTTATCAAAATCTATAACTGTGGCTTTTTTGTTGGCGCTCGAAATAGTTTCATCTTTCAGCACATCCCATAAAACGGTCAAAGCTCGTGGAGTATCCAAATCGTCTTCTAAATACAGCTTAAATTTTTGCTGACTTTTGGCATGAATCTTACCCGCCTTTGCCATTCCAAGCTCAATATAAAGGCTATAAAGCCGTTTTAAGGCCGTTTCGGCGCCTTTTAAGGCTTCCCAGACAAAGTTCACTCTAGTGCGATAATTGGCCATTAGAAGCCAGAATCTATAAGCTATAGGGTTAACGCCCTTATTTAAAAGATCTCGCAAGGTATAGAAATTATTAAAGGATTTAGCCATTTTTTTCTGGTCTACCAAAACCCATTCGTTGTGCATCCAGTATTTCACAAAGGGGATTCCGGTGGCGCCTTCGGACTGCGCTATTTCATTTTCATGGTGGGGGAATATGTTGTCCACTCCGCCAGTATGCAAGTCTATCTGTTTCCCTAGATTCGCCATGGACATCGCCGAACATTCGATATGCCAGCCGGGGCGTCCTTTGCCTAATTCCGTTTCCCAAAAAACGTCTCCATCTGTTTTATCCCAAGCTTTCCAAAGCGCGAAGTCCTGCGCATTGTCTTTTTCATATTCGTCTGTTTTGATTCTGCCTGAGGCATTTTCTTTTTGGTTTTCTATTACCAAATGTGAAAGTTTGCCGTAACTTTTGAATTTTTTTATATCAAAATAAATAGAGCCGTCCTCGCTTTTGTAAGCCAAACCTTTTTGCAAAAGTTTTTTAACAATCTCAACCATTTCATCTATATAGTCGGTGGCCTTCGTAAATTTAGTCGGTTTTAATATATTCAAAGCCTTACTGTCTTTGAAAAATTCTTTGGTGTAAAATTCCGTAAATGCCTTTAGTGTTTTACCTGCTTTTTGCGAATCACGAATAGTTTTGTCGTCGATATCCGTGAGATTCATAATGTGTTTTACTTTGTATCCTTCGTACAAGAGAGTCCTTTTCAAGGTGTCGGCGAAAATATAAGCGCGATAATTTCCGATATGGGGATAGTTGTAAACCGTCGGACCGCAGCTGTAGAACAAAACTTTCTTTTTATTGATCGGTGAAAAGTTTTCCTTGGTTCGCGTTAGAGTGTTATAGAATTTCAGAGCCATAATAGAATTATTTATTTAAATTCGTTTCGATATATTTCCGTCAAGGTATAAAGCAAGCTTATGGTCAGCGGTCCAACTAGAATGCCGATTGGACCCAAAAGGGAAATACCGCCTAGCACCGCAAAGAGAATAAGGAATGGCGGAATATTTATCTTGTGTCCAACTATGTATGGATTTAATAAATTATCTATTGTGCCGACCATTAATATTGCCCAAATCGTTAGGCCTATTGATAAACCCACGTGTCCGGTAGTGTAGAGAAAAATTATTGCCGGCACTGAAACCACCGCCGTTCCCATGGGTGGCACAATGGAAGCTATGCCAGCTACCACTGCCCACAAGGCGCTGTTAGGCACCTGAAAAATTGTTAGACCAATTCCCATTGCAATGCCTTGGACTAGAGCGATAAAAAGATATCCTTTCATAACGCTGTTAATGGTTTGGGAAAGTTTATCCAGTATTTTTTCGTCGTCGGTATTGGAAAGCGGACTTAATCTAAGAAAAATTTTTTTCCAACTTTCTCCATCTTTTAAAAAGTAAAAAATAGTCAAAAGCAACAAAATAAATGAGAACAACGCGGTGACTGTGGTATTAAAAATAGTAGTCATGTTTTTTGTTAAGTAAGAAATTACGGTTGAGACGGTATCTTTCGTATTAAAGGATACGCCCTCAGGCAGCACTTGATTAATTTTGTTTTCGATGGAGTCCAAAAACGAGATTTCTATTCCGTTGTTCACCACAGAATGGTATAAATTTTGAGATTGTTTAAATACTAGAGAACCGATGCTTAAAAATGGAATACAGAGGACAATGAAGAAGAAAAGTAGAGTTATAAAGGCGGCAAAAGCGTTAGGCAAACGTATCTTTTTTAACCAAAGGTAAACAGGGTATAAAACTATAGACAAAGAAGCTCCCAATACCAACACGATCCAAAAAGGTTGGAAGATGAAAAAAGCGAAAACTAAAGTGGCGAACATGAGCCCGAAGAAAAAATACTTCTCTATGGTTTTTGGTTGCATGGTTTGCATTATAACAGAATTTAAGCTAATATGGAACCCATGGAATTCGCAGTTATCCAAACCGGCGGGAAGCAATACAAAGTCTCCAAGGGAGATCTTCTTTCTATTGAAAAAATAAAGGGTGAATATAAAAAAGGGGACAAATTGTCTTTTGATAAAGTGTTGCTGGTTGACGACGGAAAAGATACTACGATAGGCACTCCCTACATTTCAGGTGCGAAAGTGGACGCGGAAATCACGGAAATAGGCCGTGCTCGAAAAATTCTCGTCGTAAAATACAAACAAAAGTCTCGTTATTTGCGTCGCAACGGCCATCGCCAGCCATTTTTCAAGGTGAAAATTAATTCGATAAAGTAAAAATTTTGTAGGCTCTATTTCATTTATGCCAGAAGAGGATTTTCCCAAAACCACAACAGTTTCAGAGAATGATTTCATGAGGTATATAAGCATGAGAACGGATGACCCGGAACTGTTGTCTTGGATGAAAAAAAACGGAATTAAATTTGATCAGGGTTTGGTTACTCTAAATGTTGTTGATGAAAAGGGAAAAACCAGAACTATAAAATTAGGGACCAGCAAAACAAGTTTCGGCGAGGTGGATTAAGTCGTAGTTGCTTGTGGATAACGATTAGTTGATTTATTTTTTAGGAGTGCTTAAATAAGAATATGCAACATCGAGCGCAAAATATAAATATGATGGCAATGATGATGAAAAACCCAATAGTTCGGGGTTGCTCGTTGCGTTGCATGTATTAAATCTTTTTTAAAAATGAAACACAAAAAACAGCCCCCAACGGGCTGTTTTTTGTTCTTATGAAGAAAGGATAACTTATGCACAAAAAAGATGATGTAGAAGCTTTTCTTATTGAAAAGTTCTTGCGTGGTCCAGAGGTGAGATTGTTTATCTCGGATTCCATTCGATTTCGATTGGAATTGGCTAACAACAAGGAAGGTAGATTTTTAGAAAAAGAACTCCAATTTATTTTTAGGGATTCTGGACTTGTTCTTGAATTTAAAGAATGGGAGAACCAAAAAAATCTACAGCGCATGACATCCTTCATGCAACAGGCGGGAGTCCTGATCAATTCTCAATAAAAGCCAGTGATAACCGAAAGGGTAATCTGGCTTTTATGTATTTATTGGGCAAAACCTATTCGTTTTTTTTGTCTATATTTATGACGGATGGATGAACCAGCCCCGCTTTTTAGCATTTTTGAATCCTTGCAGAAATAAATAAATACCGAAGATCAAATAAGCCAGATTGAGTATCAAAATTGTAAGAATGGTGGCAGTATCCGGATTTTTGCCTTCCAGAATAATTTTTCGCAGGGCTTCAAATATATGGCTTACCGGAAAAATTTCCGCTATTCTCGCCAAAAAAGGAGGCAAGGTGCTGAGGGGATAGAATACTCCGCTCATCGGGTAAAGTATGGCAATCAAAGACCAGGCTAAAATTTGCACCTTGATTCCGAATCTTAGAATAAGAGAAGAAGTTATATATCCAAAAGCCCAGCCAAAAATAAAAACGTTAAAAATCAGAAATATTATCGCCGGTCCATAACTAAGCACATTGAAATCAAAAAGATTTGACGCGAGAAAGATGAGCAGAGTTATCGTTACGATTGCTTTAATTGTCGACAATATCATAGTTCCTAACACGACTTCCTCCGGAGTTAGCGGCGAGGAGAATAAATTATATAAATTTCTACTCCAAGCGTCTTCGAGCAACGATACAGTAATATCTCTCTGGATACTATAAATAAGAGACCATAATATAAGTCCTCCTATTATGGAAGCCGCAAGTCCGGTGTACGCATTAAGCTTATTTATATAAACAGTCAGCAAGCCGTATCCGAGCAAGTCAATGGTCGGCCAGAAAAACATGTCAATCTTGCGGTCTATGGTAGCCACTACTTCATACCAGTGTCGTATTAGGAAAGCTTTTATTCTGTGAAGTTTTATTTTATTCATCGGATTCAAGTTCGCCTTTGGCTAATTTTATAAAAACTTCTTCCATACTTTCCACTTCTAGGAATTTTTTTAAGTTTTCTGGAGTATCAATCTTGTAGATTTCTCCTTTATGAAGAAGCGCGACTCTGTCGCACATTGTTTCTACTTCCAGCATGTTGTGGGAGGTAAATATAACTGTTAGTTTTCTTTTTTTCTGAATATCGAGGAGCATCTCGCGCACATGAGCGGCGATAGCCGGGTCGAGGCTTGCGGTAGGCTCATCTAGAAGCAATAGCTCCGGGTCATTTATCAAACTTTTACATAAATTCACTCTAGTTTTTTGGCCGGCAGAGAGGTCAGTAATTATTTTATCCCTTAGATCAGTAATCTGGAATTTTTTCAGGAGCTCTTCTATTTTATTTTTATGATTTTTTACTCCATACATCAAGGCAAACACTTTTAAATTTCTGTAGACAGAGAGATTGCCGGCCAAGTCGGCATAAGCCGTGGCGATATTCATTTTATTTTTTATTTCCGATTCATTTTTGAAAAAATTCTTTCCGAAGATGGTTATTTTTCCGGAAGTGGGAGAAAGTAATCCTATCAGGATATTCAGGGTAGTGGATTTACCCGCGCCGTTTGGCCCCAAAAGGCCAAAAATTTCTCCTTCCGGAACCGAAAAATTTATGCCTTTTAAGGCAACAGTCGATTTTTCTCCTCTACCATACACTTTTTTTAGATCTCGCACTTCAATTATATTTTCCATCATAAATTTATTGTCTGTTTTTCAAAGCGTTCCTAAGTGTATCGTTGTCGGAATATTCCAGTTCGGTGCCGGTGGAGAGGCCTTTGCCAAGGGAAGAAATTTTCCAGCCCAAGGCTGATTCGCCTTTGGCAGACATTTTTTTAAGTTCAGTTCTGACATATGAATCGGTATGATCACCCTGCGGACTCAAGGAAAAGGCTAAAATTATTTCTCTCAACTGGTTGGATTCTTTTTTTATTTTTTCTTTTAACTCCTCAATTCGCACTCTGCTTTTTGTGTTTTTTTCCACAATCGGCACCAGTCCACCCAAGATAAAATATTTTCCGCTATAAACTCTGCTTTTTCTTATGCTTTCCAAATCAGAATCTTTTTCCACCACTAAAATGGTGGAGGAGTCTGTATTAACATTAGCGCAAATATCACAAATTTTTTCATTTTTCTTATTCAAAATAAAATATTTAAAACATTCTTTACATTGCCCCACATCTTTTTTTAATTCTGTTATTAAGTTAGATAAATTTTCACTATATGCAGGTGTTCGAGACATCAAAAAATAAACAAAGCGTCTTGCTTGTCTTTCACCGATACCCGGAAATTCTTTAAAGATTTCTGATAGTTTGTCTATAATGTCCATATTATTTTTTATAGTTGTGATTATATCATTTTACCAAAAATTTAGTACTGAGCATATTAAGTTGACGTTCTTTTTCAGAGTAGTATAGTAAAATAAATTGCTCATTGAAGTCGCATGTGTTCGTGCGTGATGCATTGACATATCTAATAAAGGCGAAAAATTACTTCGGCGTGATGCTTGAGGAAAATTTTTCGGCACCTAGGTGAGCTTTTACTAGAAGGAAAACATGATTACTCAAAAAGAAATTGCCGGACGTTTCCTGGTCATGTCTGACGAGAAAAGAGCAGTGTTCCTTAGAGAATTTCCATGGCTTAATTGGTTGTTTGAGAAAGGGAAAGGGCATCCTGTGATTCAGTTTTATGTATCAAGGATCACAATGGACTTCCTGAAAATTACCCCAGCACCGAAAGACATCGTTGCTCCACAAGCAGAATGGATTTTTTTCGCAGACAGAGACGGTCACCTTATCTCGTGGAAAGAGTTAAGAGTGAAGCGTACAAGCAAAATTTTCTTCTGGAGAAAGAAAACTGTCGAAGAAGAAATTTACACTGTTCCCAACAATTGGTCAGTCGAACAGGTGTTTGTGCTTAAATTAGGGGATAGGGTAAAGGAAATCTGCTACGCCATTTCCTACTACCACGGCACATTCGTCGTGATCGTCTACAAATCACCAAGAGACTTCTCTTTCGTGGAATGGTTTGAGGCTCTCAAGAAAAAGGCTGAAATCGAAGTGGCCGAAGAGATTCGAGCCATCGACGACGAGCCGATCAAGCTCGGAATTCGTTAGTTTCCAACAATAACCGCTCAACAAATGGGCATAGATACCGTTTGAAAGGGCGGTTTTCTATTTTAGATAGATAAAATTTCTAAAACTCATCCAAATCTCCTTTAACTTTCCCCGGAGCGAATTCGCTTATATTGCTTTTTTCCAAAGTTTGGAAAGTGGTGGTTTTTTCATCGAAATAAAGTTCAATTTTGCCGGTCGGACCGTTGCGATGCTTTTCAATCAAAATTTCGGCGATGTTTGTTTTTTCCGCTTGTTCTTTACCTTTATCTTCACGATGAATAAACATGACGACGTCTGCATCTTGTTCTATAGAACCTGAATCGCGCAGATCCGAGAGTCTTGGTTTACCGCCTCTCGATTCCACCGCGCGGGAAAGTTGGGAAAGCGCCAGCACCGGCACATCCAATTCTTTGGCCAAGCTTTTGAGCGATCTGGAAATTTCCGTCACCTGATTGACCATGGAATCATAATTTTTAGAAGTAGTCATCAGTTGCAAATAATCTACCACTATCAAGTCCAATCCTTTTTCCGCCTTGAGTCGGCGGGCCAAGGCTTTCATCCGGACGATTGAATTTCCCGGCTGATCGTCAATGTAAATCTTTGCCTTGGCGAGCTTGTCCAACGAGTCGCGCAATTTAGAAAATTCTGCGTCTGAAGACAGGCGGCCAGTGCGCAGATTCCAAGCATTCACCCGCGACTGGGCGGAGAGCATTCTATCTACCAATTGCTGGGAAGACATTTCCAAAGAAAAAATTACTATTGACTTATCGTGCATAGTGGCACTAATTCGGGCAATGTCGAGCGCCAAAGTGGTTTTGCCTACTGAAGGTCTGGCGGCGATGATAATCAAATCCTGTTTCTGCAAACCCGAAAGCATAGTGTCCAAATCTCGGAAGCCAGTTGGTAGCCCGCGCAACATTCCTTT
>CAYIUM010000007.1:0-11269 GCA_964366675.1 uncultured Candidatus Saccharibacteria bacterium | reverse complement strand
ATGCGGATGACTTTCTCGAATACCAGAATGGGTAATTTTCACAAACTGCGCTTTTTTCTGAAGAGTAGAAATATCCTTCGCACCGCAATATCCCATACCAGAGCGCAAGCCTCCGACAAGCTGATACATGACTTCCGACAGTCCACCTTTGAAAGAAACTCTGCCCACAATTCCTTCCGGCACAAGTTTTTTAATATCATCTTCTGTATCTTGGAAATATCTATCCTTTGATCCTTGTTGCATGGCCTCGATAGATCCCATGCCTCGATAAGTTTTATATTTCCGTCCTTCGTAAATGACAGTCTCGCCAGGAGATTCTTCCACACCAGCAAATAGGGAACCAGCCATTACAGAACTCGCTCCTGCAGCGAGTGCTTTTGGTATGTCGCCTGTATGCCTGATCCCGCCATCGGCAATAATAGGTATACCAGAACCTTTTAGCGCTTTTGCTACTTCATACACGGCGGAAAATTGTGGATAGCCCACCCCAGCGATAACGCGAGTAGTGCAAATTGATCCTGGACCAATGCCAACTTTCACAGCATCGGCTCCTGCTTTTATAAGATCTCTTGCAGCTTCACTTGTAGCGATGTTTCCGGCGATAATTTCCAACTTTGGAAATTCCTTTTTTATTTTCTTGAGCATATCGATTACACCTTTGGAGTGGCCATGAGCCGTATCTATGACCACCGCATCCACGCCATTTTGCGCCAACTGCTTTACTCGAAGCGAAGTATCAGATGAAACACCAATCGCCGCGCCCACGCGAAGTCTGCCAAATTCGTCTCGACAAGAATTCGGACGAGACTTAACTTTCATTATGTCTTTGTAAGTGATAAGACCAACAAGCTTATTATTTTTATCCACCAGAGGCAATTTTTCAACTTTTGATCTGGTAAGTATTTTTTCCGCCTCAACGAGATTTGTATTTATATTCCCTGTAACAAGCCCTGTCTTTGTCATTATCTGCCCGACAGGGATTTCTAGATTCTTCTGAAATCGTAGATCGCGATTTGTTAATATTCCGACGAGCTTCTTGCCTTTATCAACTATCGGTATGCCTCCGATTTTATTTTCTTGCATTATGGAGAGAGCTTCTTTGACCAAAGCATTTTCAGAAAGAGTAATAGGATCGTGGATCATGCCGGACTCCGAGCGCTTTACTTTACGGACTTGTTTTGCTTGCTCCTCGATCGTCATATTTTTGTGCAAGATCCCGATGCCGCCTTCCTGCGCCATGGCTATCGCCATCGCGGCTTCCGTTACCGTATCAATCGCCGCAGAAACAATTGGCACATTGAGTTTTATTTTTCTAGTTAGAAAAGAAGAGATATCGACATTCCGAGGCAAGACTTCAGAGTATTGCGGTACTAGCAAAACGTCATCATAGGTGAGACCCTCGGTAAAATTTGTGTGAACTTTTGAAACCATATAATGTTTTTTATACTAACACAAAAATAAAAATAAAAACACCTAAATTCCGCTAGGTCTTGCCTAGCGGAAACGAAAATAGTACAATTGAATCATGTCTATCCGAAAAGTATCGTTCGCGGCTGGTGAGTATTACCACATTTATAATAGAGGAAACAGTAAGCAAAAAATCTTTCACGATAAAAAAGATCATCTACATTTCATTGGTTTACTTTATGCTTGTAATCAGAAAGAAAATTTAAAAATAGATAATCTTCAAAAAGGTCAAGATTTATTTAGTATAGATAAAGAAAGTATTTTAGTTGACATTGGTGCATACTGTTTAATGCCCAACCATTTTCACATATTAATAACTCAACCTGAAGACGGAGATATTAGCAAATTCATGCAAAAAATTTCTACAGCTTATGTAATGTATTATAATAAAAAATATAAACGAACCGGAGGACTTTTTGAAGGAAAATTTAAGTCGCAATATCTCAACACAGATCAATACCTAAAGTACTCATTCTCTTATGTTCACCTAAACCCGATTAAACTGATCAACAAAGAATGGAAAACAACAGGTATTAAAAATAAAAACCTGGCTTTTGAGTATTTAAAAAAATATGAATATTCAAGTTTTCTTGATTATTTAGGAGTTGAGAGAATACAAAATAAAATATTGAACATTGCCTCATTCCCAGAATATTTTCCTTCTAAAGAATTCTTTGTGGAAGAAATTTTTGAGTGGCTGGGTTACAACGCGCCTCTCCGCTAGGCAAGACCTAGCGGAGTTAGTACAAAAAATACAAATTTATGCTATATTTTCCGTTATGGGAAATCCACAGGAAAAACCAGTTGCTACTACTGCAAAGAAACCAGAAGAAAAAGGGCAAGAAACATTTACGGATAAATTCGGTATTCTTCGTTCTACTGATGAACCGTTAATGGATGCAAAGAAGGCTCGATTTGTTCTCAAGAGAATAATTGACAGCCCACAACTTTCCCTATTTCTAGAAATGAGTGAAGAAGATTTAAAAGCGGTAAAAAGATCCGCAGACATAATAGAAAAAAATTATTACGGCTCAAATATAACTATTAATCGAGAAGACCTTGAAAAGTACGAAGCGGCTATTACTAAACTAAAAAGATGCTACACAGGCAGTCCTAGGTTTATTTCTACCTCAAAAGAAAATCCTAATGAGATGTTTTTATGTACACCTAATTCAGAAGAATTAAGAGGGGTGAAAAGAGGAGATTCGTGGTTTATCGTATCGACTCTACAAATACCACAAAATATTTCAGAAGAAATGTTGCAAGAGCGAATTGCTATATTAAAAAGATTTGAATATTTTCCTAAAATTCTAATTTTTGAGGAACAAGGTAAAAAACGAATAGGTATAGAATTCATTGCGAGCAGTATCCATCCTGAAAGAGGAACTGATATTAGTGATTTTTACAAAATATGCCAGGAAATAGATTTTGGAGCCGATACAAATTTCGGTAATTTTTTAAGAGATGCCCACGGAAAATTGAAATACATAGATAGAGATATTGCAGAATGGATTATTGATCCCACTCAAAATCGGTTTATTGAAAAATTAACCACAAAGGTAGTTTTGTAAACTTCATGGATAACATACAAATCCTTATCGTCGACTACGGATCGCAGTACACGCTTGTCATCGGCAGAACTTTACGGGAGCTCGGCGTGCGAAGCGTGATATTGCCGCCTAAAAAAGCTGACTTATGGCTAAAGAATAATAAACCAAAAGCTGTTATTCTCTCGGGAAGTAATTGGAGCGTATATTCATCTGATGCGCCGAAGCTGCCGGATTCGCTTGATATTACTGGAAAGAAATATTTTATACTTGGAATCTGCTATGGAATGCAACTTTTAGCTTACAAACTAGGAGGTAAAGTAGAGCAAGAACATGGCAAAAAGGAATACGGTCCAGCTGTTGTAGAAATAAACACTGCGCACCCGCTTTTTAAAAATGTTTCTAAAAAAACGGAAGTCTGGGCAAGTCATGGAGACAGCGTCACCAAGCTACCAAAAGGTTTTTCTTGTATTGCCGAATCGGACACAATATCAGCCATGGCTGATATATCAAATAAAGTTCTTGGCATTCAATTTCATCCGGAAGTGGCACATACCAAAGAAGGCAAAAAAATATTACAGAACTTTTTAGACATTGCTAAATGCAAACCCGACTGGGATCCGAAAAATTTGATTAGAGAAATACAGGAAGAGGTAATGGAGATCGTAAACAAAAGCAAGACGGACGTTGGACGTCCGAATTTCGGACGTCCAACGTCCGAAAAACTAATTTTAGGTTTCTCCGGCGGAGTTGATTCTACGACTCTGGCTGCAATTCTTGCTCCTGTCTTAGGCGAGCGGCTAGTATGCGTTGCCATAGATACAGGAGGAGTGCGAGCAAAAGAGTTTGATGAAATTAAAGCGAATGCTATGAGCGCAGGTGTGAAAAATTTGATCATAATTCATGCTGAAAAAGATTTTATAAAAAATATCTCCTCTACCATAGATGGAGAAGAAAAAAGAGCAAAATTTAGAGAAATTTATAAAAAAATATTCGAGGATCAGATAAAAAAACACAAAGCGGGGTTTATTGTACAGGGAACTCTCGCCACAGATATCATAGAAAGCGGTCAAGCAGGGAAGTCAGCCATGATCAAGACGCATCACAACGTCGGACTCGACTGGGAGGTAGATGATTTACATCCATTACGCAATTTGTTTAAATATGAAGTCAGAGAACTTGCTCGCGCCTTAAAACTCCCTCCGACTGTATATGAACGCAATCCGTTCCCCGGACCGGGGCTGTATTTGCGAGTTGTTGGCACGCCAGTTTCGAAAGAAAAATTAGAATTGGTCAGACAAGCAGATAAAACAGTTACAGACATAATTAAGAAATACAACATTCAAAAAGAAATTTCACAAATTATTGTCGCCCTTCTCGGCATCAATTCCGTGGGAGTCAAAGGGGATGAAAGAGTGTATGGTCACTCCATAGCCGTACGCGCAGTGCAAACATCAGACTTCATGACTGCCAAAGGCTATTATTTCCCGCAAACTGTAGTTGACGAAATTACCAATGCCCTAACTAAGCACAAAAATATTGTCCGAGTATTTTTCGACATGACCCCAAAACCTCCGGCAACAACGGAGTTTGAATAGTGCGGTATAATTATGCCATTATGAAAAAGAAAATATCTAGCGCTTTAATATCAGTTTTCAATAAAGACGGGCTCGATGAAATCGTACGATTGCTCAATAAGCATAAAGTAAAAATAATTTCTACCGGCGGAACGGCTGAATTTATTCGCAAATTAAAAATTCCGGTAACTGAAGTTGAAACAATCACTAATTTTCCGGCAGTTTTTGGCGGTAGAGTAAAAACTTTACAGCCACAAATATTTGGCGGTATTTTGAATCGTCGCGACAACATAGAAGATCAAAAAGAAAAGACTAAACATAGAATAGAAGATATAGACTTAGTAATTATAGACTTGTACCCGTTCGAGGAAACTTTAGCAAAATATGAAACTGAACCCGCCGACGCTAAAAGCTCTGACGTGGCAATGGAAGAAATCATCGAAAAGATAGACATCGGTGGTATATCTCTTATCCGAGCGGCGGCGAAGAATTTTAATGATGTGGTTGTTATCTCTTCCAAAGGTCAGTATAAGAATCTAGAAAATATTTTAGAAAAGGGAACCGAAACCATGTTAGAAGAACGTAAAAAGTTTGCAGGCCAAGCTTTTGAAGTAACAAGTAAATATGATTTTGCGATTAGAAGTTACTTTCAGGGTACAGCGCTTCGATATGGAGAAAATCCGCATCAAAAAGCGGAATTTATAGGCAACCTCGAAGAAAGTTTTACCCAACTTCACGGCAAAGAACTTTCTTACAACAACTTGATAGACACCGAGGCGGCGATCATGGTAGTAAATGATTTTCAGGACCCAGCTTTCGCTATTGTGAAGCATATGAATACCTGCGGCCTTGCTGTCCGGCCCGAAGGAAAATTATTTGAGGCATACAAAACAGCCTACAATGCCGACCCGCTATCTGCTTTTGGAGGAATATTAGCAGCCAATAGAAAAATAACAGAAGATATAGCCAAACTTATTAAAGAGCAAAAGCTTTTTGTAGAAGTAATAATCGCGCCAGATTTTTCCGAAGAGGCGCTTGCGATTCTCAAAGAGAAAAAAGATTGCCGAATTTTACAATGGAAAAATCCTATTCTTCCACAAAAACAAACGCGAACTTGTTTTACAGGCACACTGGTCCAAGACCGCGATACTCATACAGAAACTGAAGGGGATTTTAAAGTAACAACAAAAAGAAAACCAACTGTCGAAGAAACTAAAGACTTGCTCATAGCTGCAATCGCGACCAAACACTTGAAATCAAATGCAATAGCCTTGGTAAAAGACGGCGCGCTTGTCAGTATGGGTTGTGGGCAAACTTCCCGCATCGATGCCTTGAAACAGGCGATAGATAAAGCCAATAAATTTGATTTTTCCCTCAAAGGTGCCGTGATGTCTTCGGAAGCATTCTTTCCATTTCCTGACTGCGTCGAGCTCGCCGCCCAAAATGGCATTACCGCTGTCATTCACCCCGGAGGCTCCAAGAACGATCAAGCATCCATCGACATGGCCGATAAATACAACGTGGCTATGGTTACTACTGGTTTTAGGCATTTTAAACATTAATTGTTTTATATCGAAATAGTGCTAATATAAAACTATGAAGAAGAACACTAGAGTAGGAATCTTGATGGGCTCAGATTCGGATTTGGAAGTAATGGCTGAAGCGGCTAAAATTCTAGAAGAATTTGAAGTAAGTTATGAAATTACGGTTGCTTCCGCGCATCGTTCTCCGGAAACCGTGCATAAGTATGCGACTAATGCCAAAAATTGTGGAATAAAAATTATCATTGCCGGCGCAGGTGGAGCAGCGCATCTGGCTGGAGTAATAGCTTCGTTTACTACTTTACCGGTCATCGGAGTACCGATAAAAACAAAAAATTTGGATGGATTGGACTCGCTTCTTTCTACCGTGGGTATGCCTCCGGGAGTGCCAGTCGCCACGGTCGGCATAAATTCCGCTAAGAATGCCGGGCTTTTAGCTGTGCAGATACTGGCCATTTCTGATAAAAACTTGGAGGATAAATTTCTTTCCTATAAAAAGAAAAAGAGTAAAGAAATAGAAATTAAAGGAGAAAAACTTGCAAAAATCGGGTATAAAAAATATTTGCAAGGAAAATCAGATAAATAAAAATGAGCAAACTAACGAAGAAAAAGATTTATTCCAAAGATGGAGTTGATGTGGAAGAAGAATCTTCGTTTAGTAGTTTTGCGGGTTCTGTATGTAAAGCAAGTTATAAAAATTCTCCTTTTGTTGATATCACTGATCTTTCCGGAGGAAATTTTCGCGGTCCTCGACCTTTTAATTTCAAAAATCTCCCAAAAGGATATTTAATAGAAGTTTCTACAGACGGACTAGGAACTAAGGGCATTATCATTGATGCCGCAAAGACCCATCATTTAGCTGCCTATGACATTATAGCCATGACTGCGAGCGATATTACCCGTTACGGGGGAATTCCTCTTATTTTTGTTAACGTTTTTGATACCACTTCCATAGGAAATGCTGGTGATAAAGTAAATAAGACTTACAAGAGCGCGATTTCCGGCTTAGGGAAAGTAGCCAAAGAATCCAAAATCGTGGTTTTGAAGGGAGAAACCGCGCAAATGGGAGATGCTATTGGATCTGAAATTTCGGAATCTAAAACAAAATTGAATTGGTCTGGAACCATGATCGGCGCTTACCATAAAGATAAAATGATAACGGGAGAGAAACTCGCCCCCGGACAAGTCATTATTGGATTGAAAGAAAACGGATTTCGTTGCAACGGAATAAGTTCGCTGAGAAAAGCTTTAAGAAAAAAATTTGGAAACACGTGGTGGGCAAATCCAAAAGCAAAAGAAAGCATCCAACGAGCGGCGACTCCGTCTGTTCTTTATGATAATTACATAAATACTTTACATGGATGGTTTGATAAAAATTTTAAACCGGAAATCCCACTACATGCTGTCATTCATCTTTCAGGCGGAGCTTTTAGAGAAAAACTGGCTAAAGATATTCTTTTCCCTAAAAAATTATCAGCAGAAATAACTGATTTATGGGAACCGCCAAAAATTATGAAAGAATGCGCAAAATGGCGAGGCGTTACAGATGAAGAATTCTATGAGATTTGGCATGGCGGACAGGGCATGCTATTAATAATAGAAGCAAAAGATATCGAGCATTGTATAAAACGAGGCAGAGATTTTGGGATTCAAGCTAAAGTTGTCGGAAAAATTACCAAAGAAAAAATCCAAAAAGTTTCCATAATTTCTAGATTAACCCACGGTAAAAAAATAATTTATAAATAAATGATTCTCGCAAAAACAAATTTCAAGAATCTCGGAGAAAAATACACTGGCAAAGTGCGGGACGTTTATATTCAAAAAGATAAAGTTATTATGGTTTCTAGTGACAGGTATTCGGCTTTTGATCGCAATCTGTCCCTGATTCCTTCTAAGGGACAAGTGCTCACCCAAGTTAGCCGTTTTTGGTTTGAGCAGACAAAAGATATCGTAAAAAACCATGTAATAGATTTTCCAGATCCGAATGTTGTTGTGGGCAAGAAATGCAAAGTCATTCCTCTTGAAATGGTAGTGCGCGGATATATAACCGGCGTAACTGGAACAAGCCTGTGGACACTTTACCAAAAAGGACAGCGAGATTTCGGCGATTTTACTCTGCCTGACGGCATGAAAAAGAATCAGAAATTGGATAATCCAGTTTTGACTCCCACCACTAAATCCATCGAGCACGACCGGCCGCTTTCTACTAAAGATATTCTAAATGAAAAAATCGTTTCGGAAGATATGTGGAAAAAGCTTTCAGAAACGGCGATCAAATTATTCAAGCGTGGACAAGAAGTCGCCTTGAAGCATGGACTCATTCTGGTAGATACAAAATACGAATTTGGAATAGATGAGAGAGGGGAGCTAACCCTGGTGGATGAGATCCACACCCCAGATTCAAGCCGATACTGGCAAGCTAATTCATATAAAGAAAGAATAGAAAAAGGCCTAGAACCGGAAAATTTTGACAAAGAATTTCTGCGTTTATGGTTCAAGCAAAATTGCGATCCATACAAAGATAAGGTACTTCCTGAAGCGCCAAAAGAATTAATCGAAGAACTTTCTAGAAGATATATCCAAATTTACGAACAAATTACTGGACAAGATTTTAAGATAGAAACTGGAGATATTTCAAAAAGAATAGAGAACAATCTGAAAAAATATATTATATAAACATGTCTTTAAATTCAATTTCTCCAATAGACGGACGTTATAAAAAATACACTGAAAAACTTTCGGCTTTTTTTGGCGAGAGAGCCAGTATGAAGTATAAAATTATTACAGAAGGGGAATACCTGATCACTCTTTCGGAGACTAAAGGACTAAATCTGCGAAAATTCTCTGCGAAAGAAAAAAATCTGATAAGAGATTTATATAATTTGGACAACGAAGGCGCGGATATGATAAATAAAATAGAACTAACTGGTTATAAAAATATCAAGGCCACAGAACATGATTTCAAGGCAATCGAATACTATATAAAAGAAAAACTTGGAAATAGTAGCTTGAAAAATGTTTTAGAATTCGTACATTTTGGTCTTACCACCGAAGATGCTACTAATATTGCCTACGCGCTTATGATAAGTGAGAGCTTGAAAGAGGTATATATACCGACCCTAGAAGACGTCATAAATAAAATAGGAAAGCTCGCAAAAGAAAATAAAAATGCTCCGATGCTGGCGCGCACTCATGGCCAGCCAGCCTCACCCACAACCTTCGGCAAAGAAATGAAAATTTTTGAAGAGAGACTTAAGCGTCAACTTAACCAAATCAGAAACCATAAAATACTTGTAAAAATGAACGGCGCCACAGGAAACTACAACGCTCTAATAGTAGCTTATCCAAAAGTGAACTGGATAGAGTTTTCTCAAAAATTTATTACAAAATTGGCAAAGGAAAGAAGAGTAAAAATCGCAACAAACCTTTACACTACCCAAATCGAACCACATGACAGCTATATAGAGCTTTTTGATATGATGCGCCGAGCAAATACTATACTCATAGATATGAATCAAGATATCTGGAGATACATCAGTGATGGATGGATAGGGCAAAAAGCGGTGGAGGGGGAAGTGGGGTCTTCTACAATGCCGCACAAAATCAATCCTTTGTTTCTAGAAAATAGCGAGGGCAATTTGGGAGTGGCTAACGCTTTTTTTGAATTTTTCGGAAGAAAACTTCCAATTTCTCGTCTGCAAAGAGATTTATCGGATTCTACGGTGCAAAGAAATATAGGAAGCTCCTTTGCTCACAGCTTAATCGCTCTTGAGTATTTGAAAAGACAATTGGGGAGAATAAAGGTAAATAAAGAAAACATGGAAAAAGATTTAAACAATCATCCAGAAGTGATTACCGAGGCCATTCAGACAATTTTACGCCGAGAGGGTGAAAAAATGCCGTATGAAAAATTAAAAGAGCTCACTCGCGGGAAAACTGTGACCCTAGCTGACATTCATATATTCATTAAAAATCTGACAGTCAGCGATAAAATCAAAAAAGAATTGCTGAAAATAACGCCCAAAAATTACACCGGTCTGGCTTCCAAACTCGCTTCAAGGTAAGATAAAGAGATGTTGTTGCGAATTTTAGCCTCTACTGTATTATTGTTCTCGGTACTTTTTTTGCCCTTTTGGGTATCTGTCATTTTAGCCTTGGCAGGTATGGCTTATTTTTCTTTTTTTCTAGAAGCGGTATTTCTATTTCTTTTATCCGATCTTCTTTATGGAATCAAAGAACCAAAATTTTTTAATATAATCTTTGTATCTTTTATCTCGGCGCTTATTTGCCTTATATTTTTAGAATTGTTAAAGAAGAAATTGAGGCGATGAGTCTTGGAAAATTTTTAAAAAACAAGAGCAAAAATAATTTCGTGGAACCGGACGAGATTTTTCTGGATTCAAAGAATCTGCAGAATTTCGACCGCCAGCAATTCGAAGGTCGGATAGAAAAAACCATCCCTAAAAAAACCATTAATTTTCTTGGTATTTTTTTTACAGTCATTATTCTTATATTTGGTATTAAGTTAATATACCTGCAAATCCAAAATGGAGAAATATATAGAAAAAGAAGTGAAAATAATATTTTAGAAAAAGTTAACATCTTTGCCGAAAGAGGAATAATTTACGACAGAAACAAAACAGAATTAGCTTGGAATAAAAAAGAAGAAAATTCGTCTCCTTTATCCGCGCGCGCTTACGCCTTACCTGGGTTGTCACATTTACTCGGTTATGTCAGCTATCCAAGTAAAGATAGTTCAGGCAATTATTGGCAAAACGAATTCATAGGCAAAGATGGGCTGGAAAAAAAATACAATGATAGAATAAAAGGAGAAAACGGATCAAAGATAATAGAAACGGACGCCAGGGGAGTAATCCATTCGGAAAATATTATAAACATCCCCAAACGAGGAAGTGATCTGATAATAAGCGTCGATGCAAGAATCCAAAAAGAATTGTTTTCTTTAATTAAAAACTTATCCAGCAATTCTTTTGCTGGAGGAGCTGGAGTAATTATGGATGTCAGTAATGGAGAAGTAATAGCTTCCACCAGCTTTCCAGAATATAATTCAGAAATTCTCTCCCTGGGAAAAGATACGGAAAAAATTAACAGCTATCTGAAAAACAAGAGAAAAGTT
>CAYIUM010000006.1:0-12600 GCA_964366675.1 uncultured Candidatus Saccharibacteria bacterium | reverse complement strand
ACGAGATATTGGCGTGACTGGAGTTCAGACGTGTGCTCTTCCGATCTATCATTTAGTGGCGGGATAGCCTCTTTGGTTGATTTATCAAACAATCAGTCAAGGTATAACTATGATAAAAATGAATCTGAAGCTGATATAAACTCCCTGTACGCAGATTGGGTTGCAATTGGCGATGATCTTAGGGGTGTTATAAAAAAATATGACAAGTCCAAACAATCAACCTAATCTACCGAATAACAAAAATGGGCACATTATTAAAGTTGAAAAATCAGAGATGTTTTCTGGACCTGTGCCTCATCCAGAAATCATAGAAAGATATGAAAAAATTTATCCCGGTGCAGCAAAAATGATTTTTGAAGAGTGGGATAATCAAGTAAAACATCGTCAAGGTATTGAAAAGTCAGTTATTAAAACAGACAATCTAAAATCATTACTGGGTGTATTTTTCGGTTTCATTATAGCTATGACAACTATACTTGGGGGTATTTATACAGTGATCCAAGGCAAACCTTTTCTTGGAGGGGCTCTATCTTTTACTGGCTTAGCAATACTTGTTACTGCATTTATTACAAATAAGAAAAGTGAAGAGAAGAAGAAATAAAATTTATGGCAATAGGAGATGCACCACAACAAAATACAAAAATTGATCGAAAATCTCCAGAAATTATGGATGCAATTGCGAAGGCACCTGTTTTTAAGAAGCAGGGGGGGGTAGAGGCACGTCCCGCAAAACTGGGAGAGGAGGTTACAACTACGCTCGAAAGTGGCGCTAAAGAAACGGTAAATAAGGCAAATGAGGGTGATTGGATTGTTACTAATATGTCGGGAGAACATTATATTATTTCTGAACAGAAATTTCTCGGTCGTTACGAACCAACTGATAAATCAGGAGCTTACTCAGCAAAAGGGTATTGCAGAGCAATCAACAATCCGTTTGGTAAACCAATTGAAATCATGGCCTCTTGGGGTTCGTCTCAGATTGGTAATGCCAATTGCATGATTGCTGATACTTGTGATGCAAGCGGAAAAGTTGACAGAGAACCTTATCTTATAGACGCAGATCCATTTTCTAAGACCTATAAACAAGTCGAGAGCTAAAGATTGACTCTTAGCCCCAAACCTGCTAGTATTCTCTATAAGGGAATACGGCTTTGATTAATCCACTTTTCTCCTCCGGTGCTCTCTAATCAGAGGTTCGGAGAAAAAAAGTGAGATATTAACTAGGCAATCCCATATCTTATTTTTTATGGCAAAAACATCAGTCAAAGCTAGAGCTTTAAAGAAACCGAAGTTTTCTACTCGGCAAAAAAACCGCTGTTTTAAATGTGGTCGAGGGAATGCTTTTATGAGAGATTTTGGTTTATGTCGTATTTGTTTTAGGGAGCTGGCTAATGAGGGAATGCTTCCGGGTGTTCGCAAGTCAAGTTGGTAGAATGAATTAGGTTCTAGTTTCTAGGTTCTAGGGAATTCAAAATCACTAGCACCTAGTCACTAGCAACTAGCAACTAATCAAATGGATTCAATTTCAAACATGTTAATAGTAATGAAAAACGGTAGCCGAGCAGGCAAAGAGTCCGTCTCTTTCCCATATTCCAAAATAAAACACGCCATCCTTGAATGTTTGAAAAAAGAGGGGTACTTAATGGATGTTTCTAAAAAAGTTAAAAAAGATCAGCCAGTTCTAGAAGCGGGCTTGGTTTATGTGGATAAAATACCAAAGATTATGGAAGTAGAGAGGATTTCCAAACAATCAAAACGAATTTATTTCGGTGTGAAAGATATTCATAGAGTGCGAAATGGATCAGGGCTTTTGGTGCTCTCAACTCCGAAGGGAGTTTTATCAGGTAAAGAGGCCAGGAAAGAACAAGTCGGAGGCGAAGCTTTATTTCGAGTCTGGTAAAGAATTAAAAATTGTAAATTAAAAATTACAAAATACATATGAGCAGAATAGGCAAACAAGAAATACAAATACCGACTGGAGTAAAAGTCACCAAAAGTGGCAATATTTTGACAATAGCTGGCCCCAAAGGAACAGTGACTAAAAATTTTAGGGATGATATTACTATTGTCATTAATGAAAATATTATAAAACTAGATGTTAAAAGAAACGATAAATTTTCCCGTTCTCTCTGGGGCACTTACGCTTCGCACATCAAAAACATGATTGCCGGCGTGCAGGTGCCATATCAGAAAAAATTAGTTTTGGAAGGGGTGGGGTTCAAATCCGAGGTAAAAGGCAAAGAGTTTCATTTTGCCCTTGGATTTTCTCATCCGGTTGTCGTTAAAATTCCGGATACCATCACTGCCACTGCCGATAAAAATAACATTACTATCAGCGGGATTGATAAAGAATTGGTGGGAAGTTTTGCCGCCGCCGTCCGTGCCTTAAAGAAAGGGGAGCCTTACAAGGGCAAAGGGATGCGTTATGAGGGCGAAATTATCAGACGAAAACAGGGTAAGAAGACGGTATAATAGCCATGCAAAACAAAACAAACAAAAGAATAAGGTTGAAGAAAAGAATCAGGGTGAAAATCAAAGGCACTGAAGCGCGTCCGCGGCTTTCGGTTTTCCGGTCTAATAAGTTTATTTACGCGCAAATAATTAATGATGTAAAAGGTACGACGTTAGCGCAAGCGAATGACCTGCCTCGACTAGGCGAAGCGGGTGTTAAAATAAAAAAAGGCACCAAGACTGAGCGGGCGAAAGAAGTCGGAAAAATGATAGCGGAGGCCTGCCAGAAAGTAAAGATAAAAAAAGTTGTTTTTGATCGAAATGGATTTAAATATACCGGACGTATAAAATTAGTAGCAGATGAGGCGAGAGCAGGAGGGCTAGAGTTTTAAAGTGGAAAGTTATAAAGTTCATAAAGTAAAAAAATGGAAAAAACAAACGAAAACATAAGAGAAAAAAAGAACAACAATCGCCGATCATCTTCTTTTGGAAGAGCCAAGCCGGAATTTGATCAGAAAATTCTCAGTATCCGCCGAGTGACGCGCGTAGTGGCAGGTGGACGTCGATTTTCTTTCAGCGTAGCTTTGATAGCCGGAGATAAAAAAGGTGCCGTTGGTTTAGGATTAGGAAAGGCTGGAGACACGGCACTTGCTATCAACAAAGCGCTTCGCAATGCCAAAAAAAACATGATTAAATTAAAACTCACCAAGACTATGTCCATTCCACACGAACTTTCAGCTAAGTTTTCTAGCTCGAAGGTGATCCTTATGCCTAATAAGGGGAGAGGATTGGTGGCAGGTTCGGTTCTCCGCGATATAGTTAAATTGTCCGGGATGAAGGACATAACGGGAAAAATTATTTCTGACAGCAAGAATAAATTGAATAACGCCAAAGCGGTGATGGAGGCGTTGGCAGTTATTTCCACGAAATATGCAAAGCCTATGCCTGAAACTATTATTATACCGAACAAAGAAATTTCAATCACTGGAACAGTCGAGGGGAAAATTGCTAGAAGCTAAAATCTGGAACCTAATTAAAATGCAAACACATAATTTAAAAAGAATTCATAAGAATAAAAAAGATCGGATTGTGGGCCGCGGTGGAAGGCGTGGAAAGACAGCCGGTCGGGGAGGCAAAGGCCAGACGGCTCGTGCCGGTAATAAGCGACGTCCAGAACTTCGTGATATCATAAAGAAACTGCCGAAAAATCGCGGGTATCAGTTTAAGTCCATCCAGAAAGTTTTTGCCATAACCAGCGACAAGCTTGCTTCCAAGGGAGAAAAATTTTCAGAGATTCGCAAGCGCCTTGGTATAAAAGGAAGAAAAATAGTTATAAATTAGGAAGTTGTAAAGTTTGTAAAGAAAATGCAAAATTTTTTGAACAAAATGAAATTGGTTTGGACTGATACTACTCTGCGAAAAAGAGTTCTCTTTGTTTTTTTGGCACTGATCGTGTTTCGTTTGCTTTCCGCTATTCCTATCCCGGGGGTTGACAGTCTGGCATTAAGCCGATTTTTATCCAATAACCAATTTTTTGGCATCTTAAATATATTTTCCGGAGGAGGATTGACCAATCTTTCAATTATCATGCTCGGGGTTGGCCCTTACATTACCAGTTCAATTATTATGCAGCTTTTGACCATTATGGTTCCGGCCTTAAAGAAAATTTATCACGAAGAAGGTGAAGCCGGCAGAAAAAAGTTTACCCAATACTCCAGATTGCTGACTGTTCCTTTGGCAGCGATTCAAGGTTTTGCTCTTTTAGCTATCTTGGAAAACCAAAACATTTTAATAAATTTGACCGCCTTCGACAAAATGGCAAATTTAATTATCGTAGTGGCGGGATCGATTTTGTTAATGTGGATAGGGGAACTTGTATCGGAGTTCGGTATCAGCAATGGCGTGTCCCTTATAATTTTTGCCGGGATCGTTGCCGGGCTTCCTTCCGAAATCAGCCAGCTAATTTTTACCTTCGACGCATCCCAAATTCCGCTTTACATCATATTTGCCGTGGTAGGAGTTATTGTGATTGCAGGCATTGTCCTGGTGACGGAAGCCGAACGTCCGATTCCCGTAACTTATGCCAAACGGGTAAGGGGTATGAAGATGTATGGCGGAGGTTCCACTTATCTGCCTCTGCGCGTAAACCAAGCCGGAGTCATTCCAATAATTTTCGCTCTTTCTATTTTGCTTTTTCCCCAAATGATCGGCGCCTTTTTGTCTCGCTTTGACAGTGTTATAGTTTCTAAAATCTCAGATATTCTTCTTGCTTTTTCTCAGACTTCCGCGCTTTACGCGATATTTTACTTCATTCTAGTGTTTCTTTTTACCTATTTTTATACTGCGGTCACTTTTGATCCTGAAGCGCTTTCTACCAATCTGCAAAAAAATGGAGCTTTTATTCCAGGTATTCGTCCAGGACCATCAACTGCTGAATATATTTCAAAAGTTTTGACTCGAATCACATTGTTGGGCGCGGTTTTTCTTGGTCTCATTGCCATTTTGCCGCTTATTATGCAACACCTGACCGGCATTACCGCTATCGCTCTGGGTGGTACGTCGGTTCTGATCGTGGTTTCTGTCGTTTTGGATCTGATGAAAAAAGTGGATGCTCAGATTTCCATGCGGGAGTATTAGTTGCTTGCTATCCACTTTTTATATTCTTTTACGATAATTTCAACAACCTGATTTAGGTTGTTTTTGTTTGTGTCTATTATTAGGTCAAAATTTTTTTTATCTGTATGATCTACACCGTACAACTCTTTATATCTTTTTCTTTCACTTTCTAACCTAGAAACTATTTTTTCATAAATCTCTTCTACATTTGAAGAGGTCTCGCTTTCTTGCCTTAATTTATTGACTTTTAGGTCATTTGAAATTCTTTCTTTGGCAATTTCAGGTGGAAGATCTAAATAAACCTTAAAAGATTCAGGGATCCAATGGAACGCTAAACGGGAATCAATTACAATTTTTCTTTCTTTTCCAGCCTCTCTGACTGCGTTATCTATGCTTGTGTCTATCTCATCATTACTCTCTGCTTTTTCTCCCAACTCATTCAGGGATATATTTTTTTCAAGAGCAATTTTACGCATAAAATCTCCGGAGGAAAATCTTTGGAAACCAAGTTTTTGGGCCACTGAATCAGCCGTGCTGGATTTTCCGCTTCCTGGGAAGCCGTTGATGGTGATGATTTCTTTTTTCATATTCCGTGCTATTATAGCACATATGCAACCGCAGACTTTTGTATTTTTCGGCATAGTGGGTTCCGGTAAAGGCACTCAAGTGAAGCTTCTAATGGACTTTTTGAAAAAGAAAGATGGCAAAGAGTGCGTTTACGCTTATCCGGGTGATGAGTATAGAAAAATCATCCAATCTGGCAGTTACACCGGAAGCCTAATGAAAGATTCTGTGACGCGAGGCGAACTCCAACCCGGGTTTTTTTCGGATGCGATTGTTTTGAATATTCTGATTTCTTCTTTAACGGCGGAAAATCATTTGATAGCCGATGGATATCCTCGGGAAGTGACTCAATCAGAAAGTTTTGAAAAAATAATGAAATTTTACAAAAGGGAGAATATTAAAATTATTTATATTGAAGTTGGGAAAAAAGAAGCCATGAAGCGAAATTTATTGCGCGGTAGGCGTGACGATACTCCCGAGGGAATAGAGAAAAGATTTGATGAGTACATTAATAAAGTGATACCGTCCATGAATTATTTTAAAAATAAAACTGGCTACAAAATCTACACCATCAATGGCGAGCAGACAGTAGAAAATGTGCACAAAGATATTATTAAGGCGCTGGGATTCTAATGATAATTATCAAAACGCCGGAAGAAATAGAAATACTGCGGGAGGGGGGTAAAAATCTCGCTACTGTGCTTTATAAATTGAAAGAAATGGTAAAGCCGGGTATTTCTACCGAAGATTTGGATATGTACGCGAGAAAATTAATTCGTGAAATGGGCGACTCTCCGGCTTTTTTGAATTATCGTCCAGAGGGGGCGAAAATTCCGTTTCCGGCATCGCTTTGCGTATCCATCAATGACGAGGTTGTGCACGGTATTCCGAATAAAAATCGAATTTTAAAAGAAGGCGATATTGTTTCGCTGGATTTGGGCTTGAAACACAAAAATCTTTTTACCGATATGGCGATAACAGTGCCGGTCGGCAAAATTAGTTCCGCTGATAAAAAACTTTTAGAAGTTACCGAAAAAGCGCTCAAAGTTGCTATCAGTGCGGCGCAAGGAGGATACAACACAGGGGACATAGGACATGCTGTGGAAAGCTTTGTGCATTCGCAAGGCAAGTACGGCATTGTTGAGGTTCTTTCCGGGCACGGCGTAGGTCGCGCCATTCATGAAGATCCGTATATTCCAAATTTTGGCAGGCCTGGCAAGGGCGAGAAGCTTGTCCCCGGCATGGTGGTCGCCCTTGAGCCGATGATCAATCAAGGTAGGAAAAATGTGACGCTAGACGCCGATGGCTATACCTTCCGCACCGCCGACCGCAAAAAAAGCGCCCATTTTGAGCATACAATTTTAATTACGGAAGGAGAGGCGGAAATTCTAACTAGAATTTAGCATTTTCCCTGTTTTGTTATACAATCAACTTATGGAAGGATCCTTGGACAAACCTAGTGTTGCTGGATTTAAGTCAAAGCATAAAATACAAGAAATACACCAAAAACGCTCGAAACTAGCGTCAGAGGTTGTTTTAATGCGTCGTGAGAGAGATGCTAAGAAAAATGAAAGCAAGAGACTCAGGCATCGAGTAACTGGCAAATCTAGAGACTTAGAAGTTGAATCGGCAAATTACGGAGAGTTGGCGAAAAAAAAGCTGGCCGAAGGCAAGGAGGAGATTGAGTTTGTAATGCGAGGTCAATTGTTGCGTGTTCTAGACAACATCAAAGCTGATCCTAAAATTTATCCAGAAATTTTAAAACAGCTGGCTGAGAAAAATCCCATAAAATTTAAATCGGAAAGGGAAGTTGAAAGATATTTAGAATCAGCGACAACGGATGCTGATGCTGTTGGCGTGGCTAAATTAATTGATCTTACATTGGGGAGCGGCACTTTTCGCACTTTAAGTTTCTTAGATAAAAAAGGTGATTCAGCGAAAAGTGTATTCAAATTATTAAAACATAATATAGAAGGCGCAAGTTTTGAGAAGCAGGTTGAAAGAGGACACTACCTTAATCTTTTGGAGACATATGGCGTGCAATGGAATTTGGAAAAGGTCAGCAGAGATTCAGTGCAAAATTTTTTTGATGCAAACGGCGGGACCTTGGATGGGGTTCATATAGAAACCAGTGTTGAAGAAAAAAAAGATGTTGCGAATAAAAAAACAACGAAAATCGGTAGGGTGATAATCAAAGCCCCGCAGGATTATGATTGGCGGGAACTGATACATTTTGGAGGAACAACGAAGCAGGATTCGGAAACATCGGTCGGTGGGTTTGGTGAAGGATTAAAAGTAGCCTCTTTTGTTTTATTGAAAGATCAAGGAGCAACAACGGTGAGAGCTGCCTCACGTGATTGGGAGCTGGAATATTATTTTGATTCCGTGGCTTCTGAGTCATATAGAAAACCTGTAAAAGGTTTGCACGCAAAGAAAAGGACAAGAGACTCAGAGCCCGGGAATTATCTTGAGATAGTTTTTGAAGGCGAAGATGCAGACAAAAAGGTAAAAGTTTTTGAAGAAGCCCGAGAATTATTTTTCAGTAGCCAGAATCCTGATTTTTGGGGGGCAAGTTTTGACAATAAAGCAACTGGCGGTTTTAAGGTTTTATCTCCGGATTTAAAACAGAAATATAGTCATCTACAACGCCAAACTGGTCGTTTGTATTTAGCGGGTCAACGAACTCATTTTGATAGTCGGGATAAGTGGGAAAATGTATCAGATTTGAATATTTGGACTTGGAAAAAAATTCAACCGAAAGATAGAGATAGGGGAATGATTACCAGGCAAGAAATGGGAAAAGATGTTATTCCGTTAATTGTGGAATCTATGTCTATAGAGCAATTAAAAAAATCAGTTTATGACTTTAAAGATTTATGGGATGGGTTGGAGTATTTTAATACCAGTTATACTTTATTAGAAAGTATCGTGGATAGACTGGCAAAAGAAAAAATCAATTTACAATTTGAAAAACAATATTTGGCTTCCGATTTGCCTTTTGGAGACACTTGGATTGGTGATGCTTTAGTATCTAAAGGTTTTAAACTTTGTGTTCCTTTTTTGAAAAAGATAGGAATGAAAGGAGCCACAGAGCAATTCAAAGAATGGCAAAGCCATGATAGGACAGAGGCCACTAGTGCAGAAAACTCAAAAATTTCTATTCTTCAAAAAGCCGCTAAAATACTTGGACTTTCTGATGATGAATTAAAAGAAGTTTGGATTTTTAGCGCAAGAGAAGAAAATAGTGTTATGCATGGACAGTACAATCCAATGTTTTACTGGATGGCGCGTGAAGCTCTCAATGAGCCGTTTTCTGATGCCTTGCACACTTACGTTCATGAAGCAGCGCATAAAGAAGGTCCTCATGGAAACGCGAAGTTCGATTATACTTTACAAGATTATATTCAGAGGATTCATCGTTTTATATTGGATCACAAAAAAGAGTGGGATCTTTTAGAAGGAGAATGGAAAACAACAAATAAATAATTAAATTTAGTTTTTACCTTTTTTGTTGTATAATTCAGAATATGCAAGGATCCTTTTTTAGGGAAATGCCTAAGTTTAAGACTCCAGAAGAAGAGCTCGGGTATTTGCGCGAGCATGTGGCTAAACGAGAAGAGGAGCTCATCAAGCTGGGACATTTGGAAAATGCTAAAGAACATGCGGCCCGGGATGTGGTCGGAGTATACAAGGATGTGCCGGCCGAAGAAGTGGTACACGGGAGTCATATTATAAAAGAAAAAGAAGCGCAGAAAATTGTTTTGGCGCTCAAACCAGAGTCGCACGATAGCGTGATGGAAGAACTTTTGGGAATTGTTGTTACTAAGGGGGTGAAAAACGCGCTTAGTGTGGTGGAGGCGATGAACAATCCGCATGTGGATGATGATTTTCACAGATTTTTAATCCAGTATTTGAAAGCAGACCAAATTGTTTCCGGCGTCAAAGAAGGTACCCCGTTGTATAAATCTCTCAACATGACTCTTTTTGAAATAACTCTCCCACCGCCCACGGATGAAGCTGACAAGTCGAAAGGTTTCAAGGAATTTATCGGTGCCATGGAGCAATTTTATGCCGGCATGCAGTCCATTTCTACTGACAGGAAAAATGAGAATGAAATTTATTTCACTCTTGAAGTGGCGCTGTCTAACGAAAGCGACGAAGTTGTTGTTTACGCTGGCATTCCGAATAAATATATTTCGCTTTTCGAAAAACAAATTTTGGCTTTTTACCATAACGCAAAAATTCAAGAAGTCACCGATGACTACAACATTTTTAATCCCTCTGGGGCATCAATCGGGGCTTACGCAAATCTAGCGGAGCGCAGTGTCATGCCCCTCAAGACTTACGACACCATCGAACATGATCCGATGAATACTATTCTGAACGTTTTTTCTAAATTAAAAACCAGGGGTGAAGGCGCGGCTATCCAATTAGTGATCGCTCCGGCCGGTGACAAATTTATAAATGAGTTTCAAATGATTTTGAATGACGTAAAAGATGGCATGTCCGTCAAACACGCCTCGGATAATTTTTACAAATTAAATAAGGCGTTCATGAAGGTAGGCAAAGAGCTCCTTTTTGGTGTTAAACAAAAAGAAGAAAAGAAAGATGCGAGCGCTAAAAGCGGACGTCCGGTGGACGAGGGAGCGGTGGAAAAGATAGGCAATAAAATGAAGAGTACCATTATGAAAGCCAACATCCGCGTTATTGCTTCCGGCGAAACAAAAGAACGCGCAGAAGTTGTCTTGCAGGAAATAGAATCTTCCTTCAACCAATTTTCCGAAGCAGCCAGCAATTCTTTTATTTTTGAAAAAGTCCATGGCGGAGATTTAAGAAAACTTTTTCATGATTTTTCTTATCGAGCGTTTTCCTCCGATAAGGCAATGCCGTTGAATTTGAAAGAACTTGCTTCAGTGTTTCATTTTCCGGTTGGTATCGGCAGCCAGCCTCAACTGAAAGAAGCTAGGGCGGGCATTGCCCCGGCGCCTTTGGAATTACGAAATGAGGGAATAGTCTTGGGGGTAAACAGCTACCGAGGCAAAGATACCGAAATTCATTTGGCGCGTGAGGATCGGATGAGGCATTTTTATGTGATTGGCCAGACCGGCACTGGCAAGACTAACATTATGCTCAATATGATCACTCAAGATATAAAGAATGGCGACGGTTGCTGTTATATCGACCCGCACGGCACGGATATACAAACTATACTCTCTCGGATTCCCAAAGAACGTATTGACGATGTCATATATTTTGACCCAGCTTATACGCCTCGTCCAATGGGACTAAATATGCTCGAATATGATCCCAAATATCCGGAACAGAAAACTTTTGTGGTGAACGAACTGATGGGAATTTTTAATAAACTTTTTGATATGAAGGTGGGCGGTGGGGCTATGTTTGAACAGTATTTCAGAAATAGCGCCTTCTTGGTGATGGAAGATCCAGAATCCGGCTCGACTTTGCTTGAGATTACTCGAGTGCTGGGAGATAAAGCGTTTCGGGATATGAAGCTCGCCAAGTGCCAGAACCCGATCATCAAACAATTCTGGGTTTCGGCTGAACAAACGACAGGGGATCAGTCGCTGGCTAACTTTGTGCCTTATATTTCTTCTAAGTTTGATAATTTTATTTCGAACGATATCATGCGGCCGGTGGTGCTCCAGCAGAATTCTGTTTTTAATTTCCGTAAAATTATGGACGAGAAAAAAATCCTGCTGGTGAATCTTTCCAAAGGTAGGCTGGGGGACATTAATGCTAATTTGATCGGTCTTGTGCTTGTTGGCAAAATTCAAATGGCGGCGCTGTCTCGAGTGGACATGTTTGGCAAACCGATGAATGATTTTTATTTATATATAGATGAGTTCCAAAACGTAACCACTGACTCTATTGCTTCTATTCTTTCTGAAGCTAGAAAATACAGACTGTCGCTCAATATCGCGCACCAATATATTACCCAACTGGAAGAAAAAATTAAGAATGCTGTTTTTGGCAACGTCGGTTCGATGGCAGTATTTCGGGTCGGCACCGAAGATGCCAATTTTTTAGAGCCAAGATTCAAACCGACATTTTCCGCACAAGATATCACTAAATTGGATAATTATAACGCTTACATAAATATGTTAGTTTCCGGCCAGCCGGTGAAGCCGTTTAATTTAAAAACGCTTGCGCCAGAAGTCGGCAACCCCGACATAGTTGATTCCTTAAAAGAACTTTCTTATGTCAAATATGGACGCGATCGCGCTGAAGTAGAAGCCGAGATTATGGGGAGGTATAAAACGATGGAGTAAAGTCATATAGGTCGTTTTGTTAAAATAATTTAGTGCAAGAATAAATATATGGGAAAAAGTGTAAATCAATTAGAAACCGATGTTAGGTGGTGGGAAAATGAAGTTCGGGTAAGAGAAGGAAAAGTAGGAGAAGCCGAAAGAATACTTGAACAGCGTAAGCATGAACTTTCTGATGCAAAGCGTGAAGAGGAACAAGAAAAACGTAAAGAACAAGGGAAAAAATAAATTTTGCATAAAGGTTTTTTTCTGATATAATGGGAGAATTATTACAAGTTCAGCACAAGCTGATTTTTTATTTTAATTTATGAAAGGACCAGCAACAGAATTTCCAGTTATCAAGACCACTATGTCGGGCTTGAAGAAAAAGTTCGATTTAAACGATCCAAAAGACAGGAAGGAGTATTTCGAAGCGAAGGCGGGACCGGAAATAGCTAAATTAAAAAAATACCTTCAGAAAAATACCTTCGTGGCTTATCTCTTGGGAAAGAAAAATTCAGGCAAAGGGACGTATACCAAATTAATGGCAGAAATTTTTGGCGCGGATAAAATCGGGCATATTTCCGTAGGAGATCTGGTTCGGGCGACACATAAAATTATTGAGGATCCAAAACAAAAAAAGGAACTCCTGGATTATTTAGAACAGCATTATCGCGGATATATTTCTATTGCTGACGCTATT
>CAYIUM010000005.1:0-13531 GCA_964366675.1 uncultured Candidatus Saccharibacteria bacterium | reverse complement strand
TTTCCACAAGCTGTGATCCATACTCAGAAAGCGCTCTTGGACGATGCGCGGTAAGAGAACCGCCTTTAGACGCCACAGTTCTAAACTTGGGAGTTTGACATTTATCGTACACCCCAGGGCCCAATCGCCTGCAAATTTTAAATTTTGGTTTACTTAACATATTTTTATTTAATTACACTCTTCGGGGTTTTTTAGCTTTTGGTCCGTTATGGGGTACTGGCGTTGCGTCTTTAATGGAAGTAATTTCAATCCCGTGAGCCATAAACGCTCTGATAGCAGGTTCACGACCAGATCCAACTCCCATAATTACCACATCCGCGTCTTTAACTCCAAGCATTGCAGCGTTGTTTCCAATCACATCACCCACCTTAGAAGCTGCAAAGGGGGTTCCCTTTTTTGCTCCTCTAAAACCCAAACTCCCTGCGCTTGACCAAAATAAGGTATTTCCGAATTTGTCTCCAAAAAGCACTTTAGTATTGTTAAAAGTGGCATCAATGTAGAGAACACCAGAGGCTACTTTTTTCTTTGGTGTTTTGATGGGAACTTTTTTTAGTTCCGAGGAAGCCTCCGTGGAAACATCGGAGGAAGAAGTTTTATCTAACTTAACCTCTTTAATTTCCTTGCTTGCTTGCCCAACTGGATCTTTTGGGCGGGTCTCTTTTTTTGTTTCTGTTGTAATTTTTGTTTTTCCCATTTTTATGTTTTAGTTTCTTTTCTCTTGCCGGACGCCATGGTCTTGCGCACATTTCCTCTAATGGTCCTAGAGTTTGTTTTTGTTCTCTGTCCTCGGACTGGTAATCTTTTCAGATGACGAATACCTCGATAACTCTTGATATCTTTCAGCCTTTTAATATTAGCTGATATCTCCCTCTTTAAATTTCCCTCGATTGGAATTTTCTCAACTACAACCCGAATTTTATTTTCTTCATCTGCGGTTAAATCTTTTGCTCGACGACCACGATCAATACCTACCTGATCCAAAATCTTTCGAGCTTTTGAGATGCCAATACCGTAAAAGCATGTCAGGCCAACCTCCAGTCTCTTTTCATTTGGTACTGTAATTCCAAGGATTCTCATAAAATTATTGCTTTTGTTTATGCTTAGGATTGGAACAAGTCACACGCAAATGTCTTCGGCGTTTAACCATTTTGCAATTGTCGCAAATTTTTTTTACTGCTGATCTAATTTTCATAAAACGTAAAAGACTCGAACGAAAGAAAAAACAAGGAAAAAACCCTTATTTTTCAACATATTACTTTTTAAAAACCGTACCCAGTATAATACACCATTCTTAAAAAAATTACAACCTTTTGATTATTCTTCCTTTGCCTCCATAAGGATCAAGTATAATTTCGACTGAATCTCCAATCAAAACCTTAATTCTGTGCATCCGCATCTTTCCGGAAAGATAGGCCAGAATTTCTTTTTTTTCCGCTATTTCACCTGAATTTTTCTCTTCTATTGACACCCTGAACAAAGTAGAGGGCAAGGCTTCAGTCACAATTCCTTTGACCGTCGACAATTTTTCTTTTTTTGAATCACTCATGTATATCCCGTAACTATAATAAAATAAAGAGAGAACGTCAAGAACTTAGATTATTTCGGATAATTCACAATTACTTGAAGGTTTTTGGTTTTATCAGGTAAATATATTTTCCAGAAAGGACTGATAACCAGGTTGGCGGAATTGATATAGGGATAACGTAGTAATATTTGTTTGAAATTTTTCTTTGACTGGCCCAACAGATCGGCTATAAGCTTGTTTTCATCTACTTTCCAAACAATCTTAGCAGAACCGGATAAATTGAAATTTATATTTTTAAAATCGCCAAAAGAAACATCTTTTTTACCAAGCAAACCTGCTTGTTCGGCAGATAAAGAAAAAGTCAAATTTTTAATATTTGGTATTATTATAGGACTACCATCATATCCTTCAATATTATTTTCTGCAATTTTCTTTGTCAGTTTGTCAATATTAAATAAAAGGCCATACAACGTACCTTTGAGTTTCATAGGTAATGTGTTGTTCTTGGAAGAAGAAAAATCAATATTATTATCGTCTATATCAAGAAAAATCGCATTTTCAAACAAAACAAGTTCGTTGGGAATCTGGTCGGTAGCTTTTTTAAAGAGTTGTGCTTGGAGAGCTTTTTTCATATCACTTAATATACTCGCTTTTTGGTTTTCAGGAATGAAAGGAAATTTCCCTTTCAACCCGCCGGTGATTTCCCCCTTTGATCGAGCATAAAATTTTGAATATTTTGGTGTTCCCTTGAAGCCAAAAATTGTGAAATCAAGAGGGCCACTATTATACTCCTCACCCGCTCCCGCTCCATAAATACCCACTTCTATGGAACCGGGAATACTGTTTTTCATTCCCGGCACAAATATCTGCTTTTTGGTTTTGTAGGTTTTATTATTCGAGCCGATAAGTCTCGTATCTACAGAAAGCATTTGAGGCGCCGAGCCAAAAGCGTTATAAATCACAACAACACCTTCCGCTTTTAAGGAAACTTCTTTCTCTTCGGTAGTCTGCACCATTTTACTCTCTTCACCAGAAATTATGATCGAATCAAAAGGCAACGTTTCCGCACTGCCATCTTTGCTGGCCGATAAATTCTCATTCAAAACTACATCTTTTATTTTTGGATTAACCGTAACTACCACTTTTGAAAACAAGTGGGATACGGCAAAAATGAAAAACGTAAGGGAAACGAGAGCGATAAGCCAAAGTTTATATCGTCGGGGTTTTTTTTCTTTGTTTTTTGTTCGTAAAATTTTTTCATAGCGAACCTCTTCAGAAAAGATTTGTTTTTCCCGACTTGCATGTTTTACTTTCACCATATCTTGTAATAAATTTTTTGGCATAATTATACTTTAATCAAAAAGCGACAAATAAAAATGGAGTCAATAATAAGATTGGGGTTGCAAATTATATTTTTGTCCAAAACCGCCATGCCGTGAAAAATTTTCTCGTCTAAAAAAACAATTTTAAATTTTGATTCAGTCAAGGTATATTGATTAAATTGTTCATTTTCAATTGTTTGAGCGAAAAAGTTTGCTTCGTTTTTACCGACATTTATGTAAATAGTTGAAGGAATAGAAATATCGTTAGAAAGATTGGCCAAAGATTCTTGAAATTGGCTTAACCATTCTTTTTTCAGCTGATCCATAACGATACCAATTTTCCCCGACACGGATTCTGTGGCATGCCCGCCTTCAAAAAGAGAAACAAACGACTGAGCTTCGCCAAGTGGCAAGTGAAGCAAAGATGCGACTTTGCGCGCAATAAAGTTAGAACCTAAGGGAAAAGAAATTGATTCTCGCAAAGTATTTTTCTTGACCATAGAAATGTCCGTCATTTCTCCACCAATATCAATTAAGAGAAAATCCTCATTATGCGCATAAATATCACGCACCACGGCAAAAGAGGCCAAAGAGAAAGAAGAAAATTTTACTTCGTCATGATGAAAATATTTTTTTATCATTTTTTCCATTTTTTTTAAAACCTGTTCCGGGCTAATTGAAATAAAAACAGTCATTTCAAGTTCTTTGGTTTTTTGGTTTATGGGGTTGGATGTTTCGTAACCATTCAACATTGTTTTTATATTTTTAAATTCGATGGATCGAACCGGACTCTTGGCATCCCTATATTTTTTCAAATATTCTTCTTCAAAAAGAACAATTTCTTTCTGAATTAAATCGTCAGCAAGTTTGGAGGTGAAAACAAATGGCGTGTTTTTTTCAAGTCTGATGACTCTAGTTTGCGAAACATGCCAAGGTGACGAAAGAACGCAAAAAATTGCCTCCGGTCTTCCTAGGGCTGTTTTGTGAATTTTGCCTGCAACCATTTCTAAAGATCTCATGGCTGAAGACAAAAACTTGCCAACACTAAAGCTTTCTTGGAAAGGTATTAACTCGCGAACAGCCAAAATAATTCTTGGAATGCCAGAGCTTGAAACGTAAAAAAGAGTTCCTCCTACCGAAGAGGACCCAACATCAAAAGCCAACACTAGTTTATTTTTTTTCTTATGCCATGAAAAAATCCCCATTGGGTTAATTGTAGCATAAAATAAAAGGGAGAGTTAAGTGAAAAAGGGAAGACCGGCAATCATATTTCAGATTGCCGGCCGATGCTCAGGTGGGCAAGCCACCTCGAGACAACCCCATGGCTTTGCGGACCTGACGAATTTCTTCGTCGGAAGGAGCATCAGGAAGCTCCGAATTTGCCCGCATCATCTCCAGAGTTGCCTCTTTCGCCTGCTCGAGGGTTAATGGTAACCCCCAAACAGGATCTGGGATGGGATCTTTCACAAAATAAGAATAACACAAAAATTTTTAATTTACAATGTTCTACCTGCGCTAGGTCTTGCCTAACGCAGAATATTACTATCTCGAACATATGTAAAAGATAGTAAGATTTTTACAAAAGTACGGCTTTAATGCGTCTTATCCCCTGGGCTACTGCTTCCTCTTTTTGAATCTTAAATTGACCTAATTCTTTAGTGTTTTTAACGTGCGGCCCTCCGCAAAATTCTTTTGAGATTGCGTTGCCATTTTTATCTTCTATAAAATACACGGAAACAATTTCTGGATATTTTGCGCCAAATTCCATTTCAGCGCCAAGTTTTTCTGCTTCGACTAAAGGCATTTCTTTTCGCACAACATTCAGGTCCTGCTTTATTTTTTCATTTACCCAAGCTTCTATTTTCTTTTTTTCTTCTTCTGTCAGCTTGCGCTCAAAAGAAAAATCTATACGCAATCTTTCTTCATTAATGTTACTCCCCCGTTGTTTAATATTTTTATCAACTACAGCTTGTAATCCAGCAAGGAGCAAATGATGAGCAGTGTGCAGCCTGATTGTCTTTTCATTATGATTCGCCAAACCACCCTTGAACATCCCAGCCGAAGACGTCTGGGAAAGTTTTTGATGTTCTGTCATTTTTTTCTCAAAATCTCTTAAATCTATTGTTCTTCCTTTTTCTTTGGCTAGTTCAAGCGTAAGCTCTATGGGAAAACCATAAGTAGTGAATAGTATAAAAGGGTCAATTCCTTTCTCAAACTCTTTTAATCCTTGTGTCAGAGTTCTACGGAATTTTTCTTCTTCTTTAGCTATTTCTCCTTTATCATCTAGATTATAAACACTGGCATATGTCTTTTTTATTTTTTCGATTTGCGTTGAAAGTGGATTTTTAGAAAATCGAACCGCCCGCCTGATCAATCTTCGCAATATATATCCTCTACCGGTGTTGTAAGGAGTTACCCCATCAGAAATCATAAAAAGTGAGGCTTTTATATGGTCAGCTACAAAACGCTCTTCTCTGGTTTTTTCGCCACTGAATAAATCGGTCTCGTAGTTATTTTTTTTATTCTGCACCATTGCAAGCAGGCGTTCAAAACCCATACCTGTATCAATGCCAAAGGTGGTAAGTTTGGAAAGTCTGGCTTCTCCTTTGTCTAATCTTTCACGCGAACCATCAGAAAAATATTCGTTAAAAACTATATTCCATATTTCCACGTCTTTTCCACTAGCATTTCGGCAATAGATTTCGGTAGTTGGGCCACAGGGTCCGGATTCTCCAGTCGGACCCCAAAACACATCCGCTCCGTCCTCACGAACATCTTTAATTCCTAGTTCTTGCCAAATTTTTTGGGATTTCTCATCTCTCGGAACATTTGCGTCTCCTTTATAAAAAGTTACATAGGAGATCGGTAAATTTAATTCTTTAGTAATAAACTCGTGAGCATACTGAATTGCTTCTTGTTTACCATAACCCCCAAAACTAAAATTACCTAGCATTTCCAGAAACGTGTGATGCGTATTATCCCCTACTTCTTCAATATCGGAAGTACGCACACATTTTTGAACAGTAGTTACATTAAGACTTCCAAAATCTTTTTTGGCGTCCTGAGGATTGGTATAGTAAGGTTTAAATTGCTGCATACCGGCAGTTGTAAAAAGTACTGAAGGATCACTAGGAACAAGAGAAGAAGAAGATATGATCTTATGCCCTCTTTTTTCAAAAAATTTTAAAAATCTTGTTCTTATCTCATCTGCCCGCATATGTATATTTTAGAATTATGCCTGCGGTTTGTTAATATCATCAGAAATTTTTCTAATAGGTTTTTCTAAGATATTTACAACAATCAAAACCAGAAGCACAAGAACCGTGGCAACCACTGCTAAACTATGCAACCCGAATCCTGCAGCCATACCAATACCAGCCGTCACCCAAAGCCCTCCAGCGGTAGTTAGGCCTAAGAGCCGTGAGCCTTGAAGGATGATTGAACCAGCGCCTAGAAATCCGATACCGACTAGTATTTGAGCGGGAATCATTGTGGGATTCAACCCAGGCAAACTAATATATTTTTGTACAACTGCTTCGGAAACCAGTACGAACACAGCCGAACCCATGGCCACCAACGCATGAGTTTTCATACCAGCTTCTTTATGCACCAGCAACCTCTCAGCGCCAATAAACGTTCCAAGCACAACTGCTACTACTAATTTTAGAATAATATCGCTATTTTGTATTAAAAATTCAGACATGTTTATATTATATAACAACTCCCCCGCCGAGACAAACATCTTTTTCATACACGACAACTGATTGCCCAGCCGCAGCCAAAATAGGTTTATTGAAAATCACTTCTGCGGAAGCCTTGCTTCCGCAAATTACTTTGCAGGATAAAAATTCTCCATGATAGCGGATTTGGGCAGTGTAATTTTCGTTTAATTTTGGAATTTCAGAAATCCAATTTGTGTCTTTGAGTTTTATCCCCTCTCCTCCTTGTTGAGGAGGAGTGCCCTGAGCTTGTCGAAGGGCAAGGTGGTGATTCTTTGAATTACCACCCCCAACCCCCTCCTTATCAAGGCGGGGAGCTAATTTTTGCGATACAAACAAAATATTTTTCTTCAAATCTTTACCCACTATATAATATCTGTTATCGTTCGGGCTTTTCTTGGTAATGGTAAAACCATGGCGTTCTCCTAAGGTACTAAAAACAACGCCATTATGATGTCCGATTCCTTCACCTTTTTCATTCAACACTTTACCTTTTTTCTCTTTGATATAGTGTTTCAAAAATTCTTTTAAATCCACCGCGCCTAGAAAGCAGATACCTTGACTGTCTTTTTTCTCCGCCACTGGCAGACCGAATTTTTTTGCCAATTTACGCACTTCCGTTTTCTTTAGATGCCCGACAGGAAATAAAATTTTCTTTAATTGCTCTTGTCTAAGAGTCCAAAGAAAATAACTCTGATCTTTGGAAGGGTCTATTCCAATTTTCAATTTGCAATTTTCAATTTGCAATGAATTTTCAATGTTCAAATTTTTTAAACGAGATTGTTTTTTTGAAAATTGAGAATTAGAAATTGGAAATTCTCGCTCAATGCGAGCATAGTGTCCGGTTGCCACAAAAATCTCCGCCAAAGGACGAACAAGCGCGCCCATAGAAAGAGCTTTTTTTAGAAAGGCGCCGAATTTCACTTCTTTATTGCACATCACGTCCGGATTAGGTGTTCTTCCGGCTTTATATTCACGAATCATATAATCTGCCACTTCCTTTTTGTAAACATCCACAAGATCAAACGTGAGAAACGGGATATCTAAAAAAGCAGCCACTCGCATGGCATCATGCCTCTCTTCTTCTTCGTTGCACTTTAAAAAATCGGGGTGCCAAGTTTTAATAAAAACTCCGACCACTTCATAGCCTTGTTTCTTTAATAAAGCCGCAGAGACGGCACTATCTACTCCCCCAGAGAGACCAACAAATACCCTTTTTCCGTTCATATTAAAAATCTACAATTCCATCAGCTTTTTGTAAAGTTCAAATGTGGCGCGCGCGTCGGAAAGAGCTGTATGCGCGTGTTCGTTTTTTATGTCAAAACGCAGACATAATTCGCGCAAAGAAAAATGCTTTATATCCGGCTCTCCGTTCAATTTTGCCCAAGCGATAGAAATTGTATCCAGCTTATGGTAGTGCATGCTGTTGATAATACCCGTTTTAGCGAAGGCATATTCCAAAAACCCAGAATCAAAAGCCACATTCTGCCCAACCATAATGCAATCCTTTGCCTTTTTAGAAAAAACTTTCATACCGTCGGCTAAGCTGACGGCATTTTGCCAAGCAACGGAATCATAGTGATTAATTTTAAGGGCGGTCGGATTGGCATTTTCAATATGTTCCGGTTTTATCTTCAATTCAAACTCTTCAATAACTTTTAGGGCGGGAGTCGTCAACACACAACCAATTTCAACAATCTCGTTTTTTATCAAATCTATGCCGGTAGTTTCTATGTCAATAAAAGCTAAATTGTGTTTCTTCATTTTAAATATTTGGATATATTTCTTGCGTGTTCCGCAAAAGTTCTAGCATAATGTATCTTACCATTTTTGTCGTGAAGATAGTAAAAATACGGCGAACTTTGCGGATAAATAGCCGATTTTATGGCCTCCATTCCGGGATTGTTAATAGGACTTTGAGGCAAACCCTTTATTTTGTACGTTTCAGGCGCCGCATCAACTTGAAGCGGCATATTTATACTAAGTCTTTTCCATAAAATTCCAGCAATAAATCCCCTATCGAGCTCTCCTTTGGCTTCTCCTTCAACCAACGAAGCCATAATGATGATTTCTTTCTCTTGTTTGCCCGATTTTATGATGTCTGCGCGAACTACAGAAATTTTTTTGTTAAAATTCTCACTCATAGATTTTAAAACATTCACTTCGTTATCCGTGCTAAGAAAAAAATAAGTGTCTGGAAAAAGATAGCCCTCTAATCTTTGTGCCTCCAACAAAAATTTATTTTTATTAAAATTTGCCAGTTTAGAAGAAAAAGCATCGGCAATCTGAATCGCGGCGAAACCTTCCGGAATAGTAACAACTACGGGAGCCAAATGATGTTCTCCTTTGACTACGCGCCAAGCGACCTCATAGACTGGTAATCTATTTTCAAAATAATAATCCGCCCTTATCACTTTTTTTTCTCCGCCCAAAATTATGGCAAGGGCTTCAAACACCAGGCGAGAACGTATGATATTTTCGTTTTTTAGCTTTAAAGATACGCCCCGTAAACTTTCCCCCGATTCTATCCTAAGAATAGTTCTAGATGGAAAATCCGCCGGCGGGCTCAAAAGGAAAGAACAAAAAAATATTAAAAAAATAATTATACCTAATACACAAAAAACATTTTTATTGGATGAAAAATAATTTTCCATAAACTACATCGGCAAATTTGGAGGCGGAGAAGCTTCTTTTGACTCGATGCGCTCCAAAGTAGGCACTTTCAATATCTGTCCCGGGAAATGCCACATGGTTGCGATTTCTTCCGTATTCAAAACAAAAGTTTTGGTATGGAAATACGCTTTGATGATAGCGTCAAGAGTAAAAACTTGGTCAATGGGCCAATGCCAGTAATGCTGAGAAAATATTTTTTGACGGAGAGATTCGTGGAAAAAAGAACGCTCTCTGTATTCTTTAAGCATTCTGTTTGCCAAAAGCATGACTGTTTTTTTGGAAGCCAGAAATATCCCGCTATAGGCATCTCCTTGAGTGGAGTTATGACGTAATAGCTGATTGCAATCAGGCTTGGCATATTGACGAAACATCAAACGAATATTTCTGGAATTATTGGTTCTTACGCCAACCTTGAATATTTCTTTTGTGGCTATATACATAACCCGTATGCCAGTTTCAAAACCAACCTTGGCGGTCTTGGCACTCATTGCCTCAATCGTTTTATCTAAGAATTTAGGAACACGCATTTCCACGGATGCCTCGCTTGGGTTCTCTTTATTAAATGGATTCGGATTAATACGGGTAAAACGCTTCATCATTTTTTCTATCACCAACCTGGATTCTCTAACCCAATCATGACTTTCAAACCAGGTACCGTGAGTATGATAAGCCACCTTAGAAGGTGTTATTATAATCTGCATCCACATTTGTTCTCCTTTTTGGATTGAGCCAAAAAGTTCTATCACCGGAGAAATAGGATCCACTTTAAACTCTTCTTTCGGGTCTTTATCCAATCCGTAATCGACATAAGTTTTGATCGGAAAAGCTTCAGGTTTTTCCAATTTAAACTCACACCCCCAACCATTCCACGCACTTTTGGGAGTTATCTGATCAATGGCGAGAGTATAATCTTCCACTTCTTTTACCTGCGACTGGGGATATTGGGCATACATCTGAGTTTCAATCAAACTCCTAATGCGGGTCGGGGTGCGAATATAAAAATGTACTTGCCCTTCCAGAGAAACAATTTCCAAAGAAAACCAGAACCAAACCGCGCCCTGCCAAAACTCCTCCAGTCCACCTTTATTGCTCCAGTGAAAAAGAGCGTTGGTCAAGAAAAGTTCCATAGCCTTAGGACTGCGCAAGACATCGCGGGGAGGAATGATTTCCAGCAAGACAAAATCAATCCCGGAGATAAAATCCTGCTGGATGTAATGAAGCCACCAAATCCAAGCAATCCGGCCAATAATAAAGACACCTACCAAAGGTAAAAGAACCATGATAAGCTTATAGATAAAATCTAGCACGCTATCAATCATGCTTCTATTTTATCTAAATTAGAGTGTAAAGTCCACTTTTATTCTTCTTGAAATATTTTGGATTCACTAAATTGACCAAGATGGTGTTTTTCTTGAAATACCTTTCTTTGTTCACCCTTTTAATCACCTCCTCTTTGCTTAGCGGTCCTTCTTTTTTCAAGATATCGGCAATCACTTCGCGGGCGATGCCTTTCTTGTAGCCCCATTCAGCGAGAGCATACATTCCCCTGCCAACCAAGACAAATCGGGGATCTTTTATGAGTTCATTATGACAAGTGGCATAGTGAATTTTTTTATTGAAAGTTTTAGAGATAGAATCCGCGACTTCCTTAAAATGCAAAGGCGTGCCGTGGCGTCTCATAACCAAGTAAGCATAATCTTTCACTCCGCGAACATGAATATTGGGAGAACTTGCCTTACCCCACTCGCCTAGAGGATTTTTGGCCACTGCTTTGGACATGGAAAGCCATCTTTTGACCACTTCCTCGTTCTTATACTCGTCGGACAACTCTTTCATGTGGTCAAAAAACTTCTTGATCATTTCCGTTTCCGGAATAAGATCTTCATCGCTCAAGCTAGCGTAAAGTTTGCGAAGAGTTTCATGCACCTTCTCAGTCACCTCATGATCCACGCTCCAACGAGTATGAAAATTATCGTCCTCGCGATGTTTTTTAAAGGAATCGGACAGCTCTAGAAAAAAGCTTACATGATTCTGCGTGGCTTTATCTTTTGAAACATAAGGCAGAAGTTCATGTTCAGCCACAATGGACCCGAGTTTGCGCACCAATTGTTTAAGCTCGTCAAAAACTTGCTGCTCTGCGCGAAAAACTTCAGACTTTTTAATAGAAGCTAAAGCCGCATCTTCCACCTGGCGCACTCGTTCTCTGGTAATGTTATATTTCTTTCCGATTTCTTCCAGAGTTTTCTTTTTACCCTCAGCCGTCAAACCAAAACGATGCATGATAACATCCGAAGCTCGGTCGGCCAGATGCGAGATTATTCTTTTGGTAACTTTTTTGGGTTTGAAAGATATGGTTGGCATGGTTTTAAAAATTTACAATTTTCAATTTCTAACTGTCAATCGCTTATCGTCTCTCTGCTTTAACTCGATCTATTTCGGTCAAATGTTTTTTTCGGAGCCGAACAGATTTTGGGGTAATTTCCAGATATTCATCTGCATTCATCACTTCCAGTCCCCGTTCGATATTTAAAACAAAAGCAGGATTCAAAACTATGGCTTCGTCGGTGCCGGAAGCTCGCATGTTCGTCAATTGTTTCCCTTTAGTTGGGTTCACAGACATGTCGTCTCCTTTCAAAACATTTCCGACCACCATGCCTTCATAAACCTCTGTTCCGTGCTCTATGTATAATATACCACGTTCCTGTAAATTTGCAAGGGAAAAGGCCACCGCCTTTCCAGGAATCATGGAAACCATGGAACCATACTCGCGCTTTTTTATTTCCCCCGCGTATTCCCTGAAACCGGTCACTCTGGAACTCATGATTCCTTCTCCTTTGGTATCTATAATAAATTCCCCACGATAGCCTAAAAGTCCCCGGGTGGGTATATCAAAAACAATTCTGGCAATACCGTGTTTTTCCACCATATCTTTTATAATCCCCCGCCGCTTGCCCAACTTTTCTATCACTCCACCGCTTGACTCCATCGGCACATCGATAACCAGTTCTTCGTAAGGTTCTGTTTTGATTCCATCCTTTTCTTTAATGATAACTTCCGGCTGAGATACTTGGATTTCAAATCCTTCCCGGCGCATATTTTCCAAAAGGATGGCAATATGAAGCTCCCCTCGTCCATACACTCTGAAAAAAGAAGGACCTGTTTTATTTTTGCTTTGTTCGGGGGAAAAATTGACTTTCAATCCGACATTTATTTCCATTTCTTTTTTCAGCCTTTCTTTAATTTGCCTGGAAGTGACAAATTTCCCTTCTCGGCCGGCAAACGGAGAATCATTGACTAAAAAATTCAGAGAAAGAGTAGGCTCGTCGATGGCAATATGAGGTAACGGTTTCATGTCTTCATTTTCACATATGGTTTCGCCGATATATATGTCCGGAATGCCTGCGAAAAGCACAATGTCTCCGGCTTCTGCTGAATCGACTTCTTTTCGGTTGATACCCTCAAAAGAAAAAATTTTGCTTATTTTCCCTTTTCTGGTGCCATTTTCCCCTTTCACAAAAACAGTACTTCCGGGAGAAATAGTTCCGGAATAAATTCTGGCCACCGCCATTCTCCCTAAAAAATTGTCATATCCAAGATTAAAAACTTGCGCAGACATTTTGTCTGTGCCAAGGGGCATCCTTGACATGCTTGTCAAGGATGCCCCTTGGCTAGCATCTGGAACTTTTTTCAATATTACCTCCAAAAGCGGAGACAAATCTTTAGAATCATCTCCGAGCTTTTGAAAAGCTTTCCCTTCTCGTCCTATGGCATACACCGTTACAAAATCCGCCTGCGACTCATTTGCTCCTAATGCGAAAAATAATTCTAAAATTTCATCATGCAACCTATGCGGCTCGGCTGCTTTTTTGTCTATTTTATTTATCACCACTATCGGCTTCAATCCCAGCTCAAGAGATTTTTTTAAGACAAACCTTGTTTGGGGCATCGGCCCTTCTACGGCATCCACCAAAAGGAGAACGCAATCCACGGCGCGGAGAACTCGCTCCACCTCCGAGCCGAAATCAGCGTGTCCGGGAGTATCCACGATGTTTATCTTCGTGCCTTGGTAATAGATGGAAGTGTTTTTGGCGTAAATAGTAATACCACGTTCTTTTTCCAAAGCGTTTGAATCCATGGACAGTCCCTCATCCTGTAGCCCTCCATTTTGCTTCATCAAAGCATCAGTCAAGGTAGTCTTGCCGTGGTCCACATGAGCTATTATCGCAATATTCCTAATTTCCATAAAATAAATTTAATATAACTTCATTAATTGCTATGCCTGCCCCGTATAA
>CAYIUM010000004.1:11496-16936 GCA_964366675.1 uncultured Candidatus Saccharibacteria bacterium | reverse complement strand
AAAAATAACAAAAAAATAGGGGCTCGTGGCGATTGTGTCGCTCGTAGCCCCCACTTTGATCACGGAAACACATCCGTGTTTCCGGCTTTGTTTACCTGTTGCCCGGAGACGCCGGGCACGGAATTTGCCTTGACCCTTAACCCACGAAGAAAATCTTTCAATTTTTCCCGGTTCTCGAGCTTGCTTAGCTCACACATCTCCCCTTTCGTCAAATCATCCGGAAGAGATTCGTGTATAGCAAACATAATGTCCGCAACTCCTGGTCTTTTTGGCCAAAAGTAAAAACGCTCTATGGGCATAGGCCCATATTGAACTAGATCACACTGCATTTTTTTACCTTTTTTTGATTGTCGACGAACATACCCACACCCCGAAACGTTCGAAGCGTGGATGTTCGTCCAGCCCCGAAGAATTCGAGGCTGGTGAATATGTTTCTAGGAGACTACAAACACATTCAACAACCTCAAATATTTTTGAGTTAGGAGAAGGCCCAGCAGGTTATTGAATTGTATGTTTGTATTTTTCATATTGTTTTTATAATGCAAAAAGAAAACCAGCCCTTGAAGGCTGGTTGGGGTTGTAAAGTGTAGTTTATAAATAGATTTTACAGCGCAAATATCAGCCTTCTAGAAAAGAGGCTGAGAAGCAGAACAACTGCTGACATATGCTTATTTTGCTGTATATTTTTGTTCACGATTAGATAATAACACATATCAGATAATTACTATGTGGATAACTTTTATCTAACTTGCCAGCCTTTTTCTTTTATCTTTTCTGTTATTTTATTCATAATTTCATTTACTTCCGTATCTGTGAGAGTACGATCATAAGATTGAAAAACTAATCTAAAGGCATATGATTTTTTGCCATCTTTAGAAAACTCATCGAATAAATCAGGACCCTTAATAACAAGTTTCCCTGTATTCTCCTTTATAACTTTATAAACTTGAAAACTTTTAACTCCTTCGGGTACCCATACTGCAATATCGCGGGCGATAAAGGGGAATAATGACCACATGTGGAAAGCTGAGGATGTATGCTTTTGCGAAGGAGTGGCTGAGCGTAGCGAGGAACCGAGCGACTGAGCAAAAGCATCAGCTGAAGTCGACTTCGAGAATTCATTGAGAGTCATCTCTGTAATATTTTTCTTATCGCCATAACAAACATTTATTTCCTCTCCATTTTTTTTAAAAATAGTGCCAATCTCAAATATTTTCACCTTGTCAATTCCCAAAAGCGGAAGATTGGCATGATTTAACTTCATGCTCTCTTTCAATCCATCGCTCAAATTCGTCCTTAAGAATTTTTTATCAGAAGCGCTATTTTGGACCTCTACTTCCCCTTTATCAGCAAAAGCATAGGTCATCACTTCCGAATATCCCTCACTCAGTAATTTATTTCTTGCCCAAGAAATTTTGGTATATGTTTCATTTTGTTTTGGCTCGAAATTTATTTTAGGAATATTACCTTTGACTTTGTCATAGCCCAATATACGAGCAATTTCTTCCGCCATATCTTCTTCTAAGACTAAGTCTAGACGCATTGGCGGCACTATCAAATTAAACACCTCACCCCCTGCCCCTCTCCTGTCAGGAGAGGGGTTTGGGGAGAGGTTATACTTAAAATTATATCTTTTCAAAATATCTTCTATATCTTTTCTAGAGACTTTAATTCCTAAGATACTGGAAATTCTCTCGACTGAGAAAGAAAGTTGTCTTTCTTTCTGTCTTTCCGGATAGACATCAACGATATCCTCAAAAGTAGCTAGAGGACACATGTCATAGATAAGAGCAGAAAGTTCTCGCATGGCGTAAGGAATAAGCTCCGGCGATAAATCGTTTTCAAAACGTTTTCGTCCTTCAGTAAACATGTTGAGAGTCTGGCCCATTTTTCTAACGGTGACTGGATTAAAATTATCAATCTGGAGAATTATGCTCTTTGTACTATCATCTAATTCAGCCAAGGTACCACCCTTTACGCCGGTACCGATTGGATTTCCTTCAGAATCATAAATGGCAACCATACCCTTTTGTAACTCCTTTTGAGCCCCACCTAAAAAAGAAATTGTCTCACCACTGGAGATGTCTATATCAAGCTTAAGACCTTTCACCTTTTCCATATCAAAGACATGGCTCGGTTGTCCGCAATCAAACATTACAATATTTGTCGCATCCACTAGGTTATTGATAGATCTTTGCCCGATAGATTCTAGATGTTTTACTACCCAATCCGGAGATGGACCAACTTTTATATTACGTACAACCCTAGCAGCATCTCTACGGCATTTATCAGTATTGATTTCAACCTTTAATTTTGTCGGTTTTGATTCGGGAATTTTATATTTTGGTGTTGGATCGACATATTTTATATCGAGCAGGGATGCAATCTCGCGAGCCACTCCTTGATGGGAAAGTAGATCGTGAGCTCTATTCGGTAATATTTTTATATCAAAAACAACATCACCGTCCGGTCTTTTTTCTACACTCTCTACTTCAGCAAGATGATATGTCAAAACATCTGCCAGTTTTTTGGGAGAAGGGGCATCGGGTATATACCACTTAAGCCAATTATAAGAAACTTTCATAAATTATTGAATCTGATTAAGTCTTAAGTCTCCCTGATAAAAAAGTCGCACATCCGGAATACCCCATTTGATCATAGCAATACGATCTAGCCCTCCACCAAAACAGAAACCTTGATATTTTTGGGGGTCGAGGCCCATATTGCGAATAACAGCTGGGTTGGTCATTCCCCCGCCCATCATCTCGAGCCATTTACCCTTAAATTTTGCGAAAACTTCTATAGATGGTTCGGTAAAAGGAAAGAAACTTGGCCGAAATTCAATCTCTACGTCATCTCCGAGCATTTTTTTATAAAAATTAGTAAGTATGGCTTTCATGTGAGCAAGCGAAACCCCATCTTCTACAGCGCCCAACATTGATCCGTCTATCTGGAAAAACTGCATCTCATGCGTAGCATCTGTCGCCTCGTTACGAAATACTTTGCCGACAGAAATAAAAGCCGAGGGCATGCGCCCCTTTTTTGCCGCTTGTTCAGTTGCCCAAGCGGTTACCCCGGTTGTATGAGTGCGCAAGACTTTTCCCGGAGTATTTTTTATCCAAAAAGTGTCTTGCATGTCTCGCGCAGGATGATCTTTTGGCATATTTAACACATCAAAATTGTACCATTCACTCTCCATTTCCGGACCAAGGGCGATTTCAAAACCCATATCCGCAAAGGCCTGATAAGCTTGGTTGGCCAAGATGGAAAGCGGGTGCTCTGTACCTGACGCAATGTACGGATTTCTGTTGTTTTTTTGCTTCACCATCTGATTCTACCAAATTTAACGATAAAAAGAAAAAACCGCATTGAGTCGTCAAATAAATTTTTTAAATTTTCCTATAAACTACCCACCAGCGAGCACCTTTGTCTATTCCTAGTTCTTCTTTGGGTCCTTCCACTATTTGAAATCCATTTTTTGCACCAAGCTCTCGAAGTCCTTTTTCAGAAAAATAGTGTTGAACCATTTTGGTTTTCCAGCCTTGAGAGTCTAGAGCAGTATAGCCACCATAATTGTCATTAAAGATTCGTTCACGAATCTTTTTAGAATCGTTTACTGACCTTGTGTGAAAAACAAACAACTGTCCGGGTTTTAAAACCCTCGCGGCTTCCGCAAAAGATTTTTCTATATCCGGCCAGGGATTATGATGAATCGCGCCGATACTTATAATCCAATCGAAGTTTGCATCAGAAAAACAACTCAGATTTTTGCTTTGTTCGTTAAGAAGCCGGATTTTGCCTTCTACATCAGCTAATTTAAAATTACGCTCCGCACCCCTTCTCATGCCAAGAGAAGGTTCAACTCCCGTAACTTCAAAATTACGTTTAGCAAGTGGAACTGCATATTGACCTGTACCCAAACCAATATCCAAAACCTTTTTTCCTAATGTACTTTGATATTTTAATAGAAAAGTCTTAAAAAATGGCGGAAATTCTTCCTTACCTTCTTGGTAAACCCAAAATTTTTCTGCCTTGGCATCCCAGCGTGTATTGCGTATGTCTTCATGATCAGCGGGCGGTTTATCTCCAAAAGGTTTCATATTTATATTATAGCAGTTTATTTATATTTCCTTTAGATATTTCCAAATTGCGTACATGGCATGCGTATCTAATTTGCAATATGTTTTTAAATGCTCTATTTTTTTAAAAACCTCTTTTTGAGTATGTTTTCCAAGAACAATTTCGTTCCAAGTATTGGAGGCAGTTCCCCCTTCTTGAATATCTAGGGTTTTGTATGATAAATCTGGAGCAAGCACCGGCAAAATATATTTAATTGATGTTTTACCTTTGAATTTCGGATGAATGAAATGTTGATTCAAAAATATTTCTTCAAGATCCACAATTCTGGAATTCAAATTTTCTAAAAAAGCTTTATGTTCAGGGTTTCTTTCAATAAGATCTTTATTTCTTCCCATCTCAAAACTCTTGTGCCATACCATGACATGCCCATTCTCCGGCAGATATTTTTTGAGAGCAGAAATAAACGCTTCATCGGGATTCTTGTTTTCAGTAAAAATAAATTCAGCGTGGCTCGGCTCTTTGCCGTGTTTTTCTACTATATGCAGGGAAAATTGAAATGGAATTTGATTGAATGAGCTATAACCTATAAATCTGGGAATCGCGGCTGCAAAAGTTTCGTAATCTAAAAAAGATATTGGATGAGGTATGGCATCAAGAAAATCATTAATTTCTTTTTTATCTATAAATGTTTTTCCTGTCTGAGTGGCAGTGACCTGATTGCGTTGTTTTTCGCTTAATTTGAAATCTTCCGGTACATCTTCAATTGAAAAAATACCAGAATCAATCAGTTCTGCAAGCTTTTTCTTTGACTGACCAATGCGAGAGATGTCATGAACGCTATATTCCGGCACTTGAGGATTTGAGTAGGAAAAAGTGGTGCAATGAGCGCTCCTACCTCGAGTTATGCATTTACAAGACCCATGGGGCTCTTTTTTTTGAGAAATAAACTCTTGAGCTATTTTCATTTCTTCTTTCAGGCTTTCAGCCACCTCCATGACTTTTTCAGTAAAATCTTCCTTCGAAAAAAGCTCAACTAATTCTAGATCAACTCCTCGCACATACTCGGCATTTAATCGTAAAAGATATAAACGGCCAAGGGGTATATTTAAACTTTTCAGAACCAAGTATTGAAAAGCTATGTCGTAAGTGTAAAGCTCATCATTAGTTTTTTTGTTTTCTCCACTATTTGAAGCTTTTACTTCATACAAATCGTAAAGCTTGGTGTCTTTATTCCAGACTAAAATATCGCAAATGACTTTATATAAGTCTGTCTCAAATACTGGCTGGTATATTACAGGGGTTTTAGATTTTATAAGTTTTTTAGTTTCCTCTGTGTCATTACGGTCAGCCACCAAAAAAC
>CAYIUM010000004.1:6201-11486 GCA_964366675.1 uncultured Candidatus Saccharibacteria bacterium | reverse complement strand
AGAAATAAGTCTCGCGCCAAGATATCAACCTCATTTCCTGTTTCTATGGTTCCTTGATCAAAAGCAGATAATGGCTTACTAAAATAAATGTCCGGCTTGTGCACCTTCAACCAAGCATTTTTCTCGCAATCTTTGTATATAAGAAAGTCTGTTTTGGTTAATTTCATAATTTTAAAAAAACTAAAAGAAAATGAATTTATTCAGCGGGACTTGGTAAACTCGGTACGGCTTCGGTCCTACGAACGCTTTGTTGTTTATGAAGATAGTGGGTGTGCCATATAAATTGGTTTTATTAAGTTCTTGAATCTGATTCTGGACAGCTATCTTTGTTTCCGAACTATTTGCGCATTGGTTAATTTTTTTCACATCAAAATTAAAATTGGCCAGTATCTTGTCAGCATTTGTTTTATTTAAAACATAATCTTTGTCGGCAGTAAATAAATAATTATTGAAATCCCAATATTGGTCTTCATAATTTTTACTTACGCAATACCCTATTTCTCCCAAAAACATAGTATCGCCTTTGGCTGGATAATGGGCAAAAATATAATTTGTTTGTTTATTTTTCACTAATTTTTGAATATCTGGATATGCTTTTCGGCTATAGTCGCAAGCATAACAACCAATGAAAAATACTGTGTCTTTCGCGCCAACATTTTTTGCCGGAAAACTGGATAAATTAACGTCTTTAAGAGTCAGGTTTTCTTCCGATTTTTGCACAATACCGCAAGCAGAACTGTCTCCAACGACCGTCACCTTGTTATTTTCTCCAGCCGGATCAAAAGCGCAAAATCCACTTTGGTTTAGCCCATTACAGCTACCGTAAACATAAAAATTATACCCTCCCTGCAACACCCAGAAAGTGCTGCCAACCATCAGAATAAAAAATACCCAAGAAAATAACTCGTAGTATTTATTGAAAACTCGCGCAACAAAAACAGAACGATTCAATAATTTTGACAAAATCTTACCTTTTATTTTTTCCGCAAAACCGGTATTACAAGGGCGCAGAGTAATTCTTTTAAATACACAAGCAAAAGCTTCTTTGGCTAAAGTTCTGTGCGAAGCACTGAAAATTCCCAAGATTGAAAAAACTATTAAGGCTAAAATGCAAGGCATAAATTAAAATATTTTTATAACTTTATGTAAATTAGTAATAAATGCTTCTGCCTCTTCCATCGTGTTGTACAAATAAAGTGAAACGCGCGCAGAATTATGAATTTTTTTGTTGGCAAACCATGAATTTACACAATGTTGTCCGGAACGGATACAAATGTTAGCCATTTCATCAAGCATAATGGCGAATTTATGCATATCAGCGCCTTCTATATAAAAATCGATAATGCCTGATCTTTGTTTTGGATCTTCCGGGCCAATAATTTTTATCTGTGGAATTTTTTGCAGTTCTTTCGTAATGTAACTATTTAATTTTAATTCATGCTCTGCTATATCTTGAAAATTAAACTGACTTAAATATTTAACCGCTTCTCCGAATCCGATAATACCGGCATAATCCTGCAATCCAGCCTCAAATTTTTCCGGCACCGGCAAAAATTTGTAATCGGTGTAAGTGGAAGATAAAACAGTATCTCCGCCCACCATAAATGAACCCAATTTTCGCAATAATTTTGATTTTCCATAGAAAACTCCGGTGCCGGTCGGCCCTAGCATTTTATGTCCGGAAAAAGCCAAAAAATCCACATCCAAGTCTTGTACATCAATCTTCTTGTGTGGAATACTCTGGGCGGCATCCAAAAAAACCAAGGCGTTATTTTGATGCGCGATTTTTGTGATTTCTTTCGCCGGATTGGTAACCCCATCTAGATTCGAAGTGTGAACTACAGAAACTAACTTAACGCCAGAAACTAATTTAGAAAAATTATCCAGATTAAAAGTGTCATCAACGTTCCCAGGAATTATTTTTACCACAATACCTATTGTATCTCGCAACACCAGCCAAGGAATAAGATTAGAATTGTGTTCTTTGTTTGAAATCAAAACCACTTCCCCTTTCTTTAAACCCAAAGAATTGGCCAGTAAATTTATGCCCTCTGTTGTGTTGCGAGTGAAAATTATTTCATTTTCACTTTTCGCGTTTATAAATTCGGCAACAAGCTGTCTCGTTTCTTTCACTTTCTTGGTAACTTTATCCCCCAATTTGTGTGAACTTCGGCCGGCGCAAGCGGGATAATGAAGGTAATAATCATTCATCGCTTCTATGACCTGTCTCGGTTTCAGACTCATGCAGGCACTGTCTAAATAGATAGGGCTCTTGCCTCCTTTTTGGCTCAAAATATCAAAATCTGCCCTGATTTTTTCTATATTTAACATAAAATTTATATACTTTTTACATCATTTTTTATCATTCTAACAATTTCTGGAAATTTAGACACCTGAAAGTGACCATTTTTACTCTTGTAAATAATAATCTTGGCATTTTTTAATTTTCGCTTATATTTTTGGGCGTGAGAAACTGGCACAATATCATCGTCTTTGGAAAATAATAAATAGAGTTTTTTTGAGTTTTTTCCCAGTAAAGACAAATCGGATTTTAGTTTGAATCCGCCAGCCAAATCTTCTTCATCCAAAGTATCATCGAAAGGAGGGCAAATTAAATAAGTGGATAAAATTTTTCTAGGAAATTTATGTTCAGATAAATATTTAGCCAGAAAAATTCCACCCAAAGAACTTCCAATCAAAATTGGATTATTTCTTAAATAAGGTAGATATCTTTCAAAATATATTTTCCAATCTTCATATTTAGCATTATCCTGCAGAGGCATTCGTGGTCTAATGATTTCAAATTTTTTTCCTAAATTTTTGTCTAAATAATCAAGAGACCATCTTTTCTTTTTCTCTAAGGAAATCGGCCTAGTTTTTAGATAATGTAAATAATCTTTCCTGTTTCTAAAAGTATCTCCCCCGTGAATAAGAAATATCTGTGTTTTTTTCCGCATAAATGAATTATAGCACAAAAAAACTTTCTTTTTCCTGAAAATAATGTAAATTATAGACACGGAGGCGTCGCATAGCGGTCTAGTGCGCACGCTTGGAAAGCGTGTAGGGTGAAAGCTCTCGAGGGTCCGAATCCCTCCGCCTCCGCCAGTCAGGAAATTACAAATAACTGTCAAACCAAATGGCGTGACAAGTATATCCACCAGGGTTTTTCTGTAAATAATCCTGATGGTAATCTTCCGCCTTATAAAATTTTCCAAGCGGCTCCAGGGCGGTTACCACTGGATCTTTCCAGCGTTTTGATTTGTTTACAATCTCAATAAATTTCTTGGCCTCTTTTTTTTCTTCCTCATTTCCGTAAAATATCGCCGAACGATAGGAGGTGCCCTTATCGTTTCCCTGCTGGTTCAAAGTGGTCGGATTATGAATCTGGAAGAAAAAATCCAGGAGTTTCTTGTACGATGTTATTTTGGGATCATATTCAATCTCCACCGCTTCGGCATGACCCTGATGATTTTCATACGTTGGATTTTCCATTTTTCCGCCCGTATAACCCACTTCGGTATTTACCACTCCGGACCGAGTTCTGATTAGCTCTTCCAATCCCCAGAAACACCCGCCCGCGAGCACGATTTTTTTATTCATGTCATTTATCGTTAAAATTTTCAAAGCAAACCGAATTCATGCAGTATCTTTTTCCGGTCTTGGTCGGACCATCATCGAAGACGTGCCCGAGATGAGAATTGCAGACGGAGCAGACCGTTTCTGTTCTCTTCATGCCATGAGAATTGTCTTCTATGTTTTTCACGGCGCCGGGCAAAGCTTGGTCAAAGCTCGGCCATCCCGTACCGGATTCAAACTTCGCGCTGGCGGAAAAAAGAGCGTTGCCGCAAGCGGCGCACCTGTAAAAACCATCCTCGTCGGGACTTATCAGCTTCCCTGAAAAAGGCGCTTCCGTGCCTTTTTCCCTTAGAACTTTATATTGTTCCGGGGTTAATTTCCTCTTGAATTCTTCTTCACTTTTAGGAACATTTTTGTTATTCATATTTTTATTATTTTTATTTACCCGAATGTGAATGTAAATGCTTTCAATCCTACTTTTGGTATTTTTATTTCAAGCGTGTGCGCGCCATAGTCCGAACCCTCAACGAGTTGGTATAGTCGCTCATCTTTAACACTCACTTTTTTCATAAACTTGCCGTCTTGGTATACTTCAATTTCCAAATCAGCCTCCGCGCTAGCAACCATGTAGACATTTTTTGCTTCGTATTTAAAAATAATGCTGGCAGCACTCTTATTCTCCGCATATTCGTAGTCGAAACGCCAAATACCTTCAAGGTAAAGTTTATTGGAAAAAATGCTTTTTGGCAAAGAGAAACCTTTTTCCCCAGCAGAGCTAACCGCGCCATTTCCTAAAAACTCATTCCGGCCCCAGCCGAAATATACTTCTGGACTTTTAACTTTGCTCGAATCAACAGGCACAACATTTTCCGGCTTGGATATATTAGAAGACACATCTATACTCATATTTAATCTGCCGGAACGTTCCATGAGAGCCTTTTGTATTGCCATTTCTGTTTCTTCATATTGGCCTTCTCCTGCATGATCATAAACAATATATCCATCAATATCTATTAAATATTTTCTAGGCCAGTATTGATTTTTATACGCATTCCATGTTGAAAAATCATTATCCAGCACCACAGGATATTTTATTTCGAAATCTTTTACCGCCTTTTCCACATTCCTTTGGATTTTTTCAAAGGCAAACTCCGGGGTATGCAGGCCGATAATCACCAAACCTTCGTTCTCATATTTTTTATACCACTCGTTAAGATACGGGATGGTGCGTTGGCAATTTATACAGCTATAAGTCCAAACATCCAATAACACGATTTTCTTGCCTTTAAATTCACTTACGGTTATAGGCAAGTTGTTGGTGTTTATAAAACCATCGGGTGTGCTGATATCGGGTGCTGTCGTGAATTTCTTTTTTTTCTCTTCAAGGCTTAAAAAGCTGACTTCTTTTATGCCGGGCTTTTCCGCAGTTTTGGCATTCTCATTAATATCTTTTTTCTCATTGTTTTTATCGAGCAGTTTTTGCTCAATCTTTGTAACATCCAGGAATCCGGCATCAAGCAAGTTAATTTGAAGTTTCTTGTCATATCCGAAAATAATAGCTATTGCTACTAGTATAAAAACAACACCAAATATTTTTTTAAATAAACCCCTGGAATCAGAAACCTTGCCCACCTTAACCATAATACGTTCGCTTACAAGGGCAATTACTATGAGAGAGAACGATAAACCCAAAACATATGCGAAAAGGT
>CAYIUM010000004.1:0-6191 GCA_964366675.1 uncultured Candidatus Saccharibacteria bacterium | reverse complement strand
ACTATCCCCAAAAAAAACGACACCGGCAAGACTGTTGCCAGAATAACAAAATAAGTCGGACTGCAAGCGGAAAAAATAGGTCCGAGGGATGCTCCGATCATCACATCTCCCCAAACGCTATTTTTTTGATACCCTGTTGCTAAAACCCTATTTGATTTGAGATTTAAAATATTTGCAAGAGAAAAATTTTCCCAGATATTGGGGAAAAGCATAGTCAAACCAAATAAGAAAATTATGCCGCCTGAAATCCATTTCCAGAAATCTTGAGGAATACTGATCAATAACGAGCTTGCCTTAAGAAGAATCGTGAAAAGTATAATGGAAACTCCAAGCGACACCACAACTACAAAAAGTCTTCTTCTGCCCGGAGTAGCGTCTGTGATGGAATGCCCGACAATAACCGGAAGAAGCGGTAAAATACATGGCGCGAGTATTGTCAAAACTCCAGCAATAAATGAGATTAAAAAAAACAACATGTTATTTCACTTCAGCTATAAGCTGAGATAGGGTCGGGCTACCGCTCCACTTTTTGACCAAGTTTCCATCTTTGTCAACCTGCACAAACGTATGCTGATAGGTAACCCCGTATTTTTGCTTAAGTGAAAATGCCTCATCGTAGTTGACATCAAGAATCGTAAGATTAGAAGGAATTTTTGATAGATTGGCTTTTATGTCTGCGTCCACCGCTCTGCAAGTGGGGCACCAGCTTGCTCTAAAAAACAAAACTACGTCGTGGGTAGAAGAAGCGAGGGTTACCTTTTCCGGAGCGTAAGTTTCATATGACCCAGATTTCATCACATTGTCATCTTTTTTCATCACGCCATCCTTTTGCATCATGGTGTTTTTTTCTTCCATTTGTTCTTTTTCCATCTTTGCGTCATTTTTGCTACGCATCGACGTGTAAATTGTTATAACAATAAGTAAAACAAACCCAATAACAATTCCAATATTTTTATTCATATAATTTTTATTAACCTTATAATGTAGGAAATTATATAGGATGCGAAAATTAATGTAAAGTCAACTTTACATAAGTACTGTGGATAAGTATTTTAAAGATTTTTATCGCTCCAAATACGAGTACCGATTTTAACAATTATCATAAATATTAAAGCAATAACCAGCCATGCGTCTACTTTATGAGAATAGCCCTGAATAATTATACCCAACATAAGCATTGAAGATCCCGCGAGAAAAGCATTTCGTCCAGCAAGAGTTCGATGCATGCTGTCTCGTTCGTCAAAGATTTTTTCTCTCAAAATAAAACTTGCGAAGATGCTAAAAACAACAAGAGCGAAAGCAAGCATCACCATAACCATCATATCCGGCATCCAAAAATGAAACGGATTCAGAAGCAAAATAGCAATAATTGTAAGACAAACAGTTACTATGGTTTCTTGTATATTATTTTTCATATAAGATTTTAAATACTTTCTCAACTGGCAATTTAAAAAAACCAGCGATTTTAATTGCTAATAAAACTGATGGGGTGTATTTTCCTTTTTCCAGAGCAATGATTGTCTGTCTACTCACATTTACTTTACTCGCCAGAGTTTCTTGCGTCACCCCGGAGCGTAAACGCAATGTTTCAACTTCGTTTCTAATATATTCTTTCATTGGTTTAATTAATCTAGCATATTTAAAAATTCTTTCTCATCTATTACTTTTACTCCTAATTTTTCGGCTGTTTTTAGTTTGGAGCCGGGTTCTGTGCCAGCCACGACATACGAAGTACTTTTAGAAACTGAGCCTACAACTTTTCCGCCCAGAGTCAGAATTTTTTCCTTGGCGATCTCTCTCGACATGTTGACAAGAGTGCCGGTTAAAACAAAGGTTAATCCGCTTAATTTTCCAGCTTTTATTTTCTCTGTTTTTTCTATGATTACACCGTTCTTCTCCAATTTTTTAATAAAGTTTAAATTATTTTTATCGTGAAAAAAATCATCAACACTTTTCAGCACCGCCGGCCCGATATTTTCAATATTATCTATTTCTGCCAGATTGGATTGGGTAGCAGACATTAATTTTCCCAAAGTATTAAAATGTATTGCCAAATCACGCGCTGTTTCCTCCCCCACATGCAGGATACCTAGCGCCCAAAGAAACTTGGCCAGTGAAATTTTCTTCTTATTTTTTATTTCTTGCACGATATTTTCCGCCGATTTTTCTCCAAACCCCGGTAGGAAAGTCTGCGACTTCCTACGGGGCAGGTCTTCCAATGTGAGAAAATCATCTTTTGTGAGAGTAAACAAGTCCGCCGCATCGGTAATCAATCCTTCATCTTTAAATCTTCGCAAAATTTTCGGACCCAGCTCGTATATTTCAAAGACAGAAACAAAATGTTCCAAAAATCTTTCATTTTTAGCCGGACATTTCTGGTTCGAACAATAATAAGCGACAGACAGCGTAGTCGGTGAAAGCTTTTCGAGCTGGTCTGGTTGAGCCCCTCGGACTTCATGGGGGCGACCCGAGGACCCGAGAAAAGCTTTCACCGACGAAGCGACTTTCTTTCCGATTTTTCCTTTACAAACAGGACAATTTGTCGGCATTTTGAATTTTCTTTCTTTACCAGTGCGCATTCTCACCAGCACTTCCACCACTTTGGGAATAACATCTCCGGCTTTTTCTATCACCACTGTGTCCCCAATACGCAAATCCAATCGTTCTATTTGATCCATATTATGCAAGGTCGCTTTAGATACTCGCGAACCAGCCACCAAAGTCGGCTCAAAAACAGCAAGTGGTGTAAGCACACCGGTGCGCCCCACATTCACCAAAATTTCTTTCACTATAGTGGTCGCTTTTTCGGCCGGATATTTGAAAGCTGCCATAAAACGCGGGGCTTTGCCGACAACGCCTAAAATTTCCTGCAATTTCAAATCATCAACGGAAATGACAATACCGTCCGTACCATACGGAAAACCAGACCTTATTTTTTCAAATTTTTCAATAAAAACAGTAACTTCTTCCAGACTTTTACATTTAGCCTCCAGTTTTTCAACTTTGAACCCAAAACTTCGAAGCATTTGATGCTTTTCAGAATGAGTAAGAAAAGTGTCAGGTGAAGTTATATCATAGGCAACAAAATCTAAACTTCTTTCTTTAGCCAACTGAGGATCTAATTGCCGTAAGCTCCCCGCCGCTGCGTTTCTGGTATTGGCAAAAAGTATTTGACCTCTTTTTTTATTATCTAAATTTAATTTTAGTAATGTTTGCTTACTCATTAATGCTTCACCGCGCACTTCCAGATACGAAGGGTACGGCTTTTGAAGTGTTAATGGTATTGAATTTATAGTTTTCAGGTTCTGGGTAATGTCTTCTCCGATAAATCCATCCCCTCGGGTCGCGCCTTGTGTAAATTTTCCATCTTTATAAATCAAAGACGCAGCCAAACCGTCAAATTTAACTTCGCAGAAATAATTCACCTCACCCCCCCGCCCCTCTCCTTGTAAAGGAGAAGGGGGCAAAAGTTTTTTGATTCTCTTTTCCCAATCATAAAGCTCTTCATATGAAAAAACATCATTCAAAGAAAGCATTTTCACCTGATGTTTCACTTTTTCAAATTTATCCAAAGGTTTGCCCGCCACCCTATTTTCCGGAGCGTTGCTATCATTAAATTCCGGATATTTTTTTAACAATATTTGAAGCTCGCGGGTAAGAGAATCATAAATATCATCGGTCACATTAGGAGAATTTTTTATGTGATATTCATTTCTCAGTCGCGCAATTTCATTTCGCAACTTTTGTATTCTTTTTTGAGCTTCATGCTTTTCCATACTAAAATCAGTAATAAGTTATTTCAAGCTGTCGCTCAATACTATTTGATCCTGGATCACATACCTCTGATATGCTACCGCCATTATTGTATCCTTTAGAAATAATGGTGGTAGTATTAGGAGAAAAAGTTTTGGTTAAATTAACTTTAGCGCAGGATTGACCGTTCCCGAGTTGAGTCACAACAAAATTCCACGAGGGTGATCCAGTCGTCAAGTCTATGGTCATATCATTGCATTCTATGAAATCCGGACCATTAGATTGACGAAAAGCATTGATACCAGATGTGTCATTAAAAAGCGCGCACTCTATGCCGGTATCAGCCGCAAAAAAGGCATCATTTGTACCTCGAGAATTGGTGCTAAATCTCACTTCTTTCAGCGCGATATTGGCGATACCCAAGGCTATCGCTAAAAGAATAGCGGAAATTGTAACTGCAAAAAGTATCACGAACCCCGAACGAAAGCCTTTGGTTTTATACGGGGCAGGCCCCTTAATAAAACTTTTAATTTTTAATATTATTTTTTTCATTTCACTTGTAGGGTAGTGAGCTTTGCTCTACTACCCTATTCTACCCAATTAAATAAAGTCTCTGAAAAAGTAACATCATAACTTCCTGAACCTTGAATCCAAGAAACTTTTGACAATATTTCTATTTCACCGTTCGGACCATTCGGATAACTTGCCTGAATAGTCCGAATAAAACCAGAATTCGCGCCGTTAATATTGTCGTAGTCATATTTACCTGTATAAGAATTATAGAATAATTCTGGACAAGGACCATCCCCCCCAGGGTCGCACGAAACAATTAAATCTCCCTCTGCCATTGGCATATTAGAATTTGAAAAATTCAAAGCTTGATCATCAAAATAACAGGTTTTATTATTGCCCTGACCAGTGTTGCCACATTTATCAATCACACTTCCAAATTGATGCCAATTAGAAGGGTCATCGTCACCATAAAGCACAAAAGTGTCGCGCATATTTCGAATATATTCAATACCTTCTTGCGCCAAATAAATAGCAATCATTTTTTTCTTTGCGTAATTAGTATTAGCAATTCCGGATGTTAAAACCGACATCACTCCCAAAATCGAGACGGTAAAAATTGAAATAGCCACCAGTGTTTCTACTAAGGTAAACCCGCCCCCCTTCGGGGTCACACCAAAATTTGGTGTGCGGGTAAACCCTTTATTTGACTTATTAATTTTTTTTGAAAAAAGCGACATATCTTTATAATTACTCAAAAATCTAAAAACCTTTGAGACACCGAAGTTTGTAAGGAAAAAGGCGTACTAATATTTTTGAAAGTTATTTTACCAACTAATCGAATAGTCACCAAAGGTTGCTGTCTGTTTCCCCTGGAGTAAGATTCGGCGCCTAATACAGAAAAACCATACGCCTGATCAACGACAACCTCTTCAGAAGTTAGTAATATAGAACTTAAAGGAACAGTACTCGCATCTGTTGATTTATAAATTTTTCCATCATCTATGTAATAAGCCCACTGATTAGAATTAGTTGATTGATTATAACTTGAGGGTTTAAAAACTATTCCAAAACCGCTTGCGCAACTTTTTGGACTGCCTATAGTGATAACACCCGGAGCGTCAAGACATCTATAGTCATAACCTGTTCTCAAATTTCTAGACATATCTTCCATAATAAAACTCAAGTTGTCCATAATTGAACGCATATCTCGTGATTTTTGATGAAGTAAATTGGCATTTAAAAGCGCGCCCATACCCGCCATAATAACCACCAAGAAAAGAGAAACAGCGATCATTGTTTCTATGATAGTGTAGCCCTTTTTACAATTTTCAATTTTCAATTTTACAATTTTCATTTAATTATTAATCAATTTGGATTCTCCCGGAAGGATATATTTTAATGATGGCAGAAGTTGGATTTGTTCCTGGAGAAGAAACAGTAATCTCTGCAGAAGAAATTGCTGTGCAATCTAGCTGATTGGTTTTTATGTTAGCGCTTGAGTTTGGCCTTTTAAAAACAACGCTTAGGCTAGTAATTTCCAAGCAAGGAACCTCTCCCTCTCCAATCACAGTTATGTTAGAAATAAAGTTTCCTCCTTGAGTAATTGTAACTTTATCTAAACATTCATCAGTATCATTTCCAGCACATGTAAGATTGTTATCAAAATCACCATCTTGGTTTAAATCAGCAAAATAAATTAATTTTTTATTAAAAGGAATACCATCAGAAGAATCAGTGCCTTCTGTTGTAAAATACATTCCATAAGACGGCTTCCATGTTGGCGCAGTAACCCGAAAAGGCGAAGGCGACTCCCCAAACAAAGAAGCCTTTTGCGCTTCTACAACTTTGAGAGCAATATCACTGGCTAAATTTTTAATATCCACTTTCGCTTGAAAGACGTCATAGTTAAAAAGAACAATTGAAGT
>CAYIUM010000003.1:5233-17070 GCA_964366675.1 uncultured Candidatus Saccharibacteria bacterium | reverse complement strand
GGGGACAAGGGGTGGTAAGAAAAAATATACTTTTTATGGCCATGAAGTGGTCGGCGCGAGGATGGCGAAAAAAATAATGGAACGGCTCAAGTTTTCTAAAAAAGAGACAGAGTTAGTAGAAAAACTTGTCCGCAATCATATGTTTTTTTCTGATACAGAACTCATCACGCTTTCTGCTGTGCGCAGGATCATTCAAAAAGTTGGGACCGAAAATATTTGGCTCCTCATGAACGTGCGCGAATGCGACAGGGTTGGCATGAAGAAAAAAGAAGCCCCGTATCGCCTTCGAAAATACTTTGCCATGATCGAAGAAGCCTTGCGGGACCCCATTTCTGTCGGTCAGCTAAGAATTGATGGTAATTTTATGATAAAAGAGCTTGGAACAAAGCCTGGACCACGCATGGGCTGGATTCTGAGCGCGCTTCTAGAAGAAGTTTTAGATGCACCGGAAAAAAATACAGTGGAACATCTTTCCGAATTGGTAAAATCGCTGAATATGCTCGGAGATGCGGAATTAAAAACTTTAGGCGATCGCGGAAAAGAAAAAAAAGAAGAACTAGAAGAAGAAGAAATCTCAAAACTGCACCAAAAACATGGAGTGAAGTAAAATTACATATTTACGCCATAGCGTAAATATGTAATTTTAATAAACTTCCTGCTGGTAGCAAGTTTCGCAGTAAACTATTTCTGGCCGATCCGGGGAGTAAGAAGTTTTTTATTTTAAAATTTAAATAAATCTTCCGGGTTTATTTCGAGGGCTTTTGCTATTTTTTCCACATTTTTTAAACCTAAATTTCTTTCACCTCTCTCTATGCCACCTATATATGTGCGGTCTAAATGTGCCTTATTTGCTAAAGCTATTTGAGAAGATATACCCTTTTGTATTCTAAGAGTTTTTACTTTCTTTCCGAATTTTCTTAAAAAATCGCTTTCTCTTGCCATATAAACATAAGTTTATGTTTATGATGACAATAAGGCGACGGACTATGAGTATCACTTACTTTATGCTATTCTTGTTAAGTGGAATACTCATAGTCATCAATGTTAAAAGCAAGGAAAAATAAAATAACTAAAACAACTAGTAAAATTCGTGCCAAAAACAATCGTACGACTTTTGTTTCTGGAGAAGAAATCTTAGAGTTTGAAAAAAGACTTTTATTTGTTGAAAGTATTGAAAAAAATAATTTTTTTAATAAAACCATTTTTGGTTCTATTGAGGATGTAGCAAAAAGATTGCCAGAAAATTTTGTTGATCTTTTATTTATAGACCCTCCTTATAATTTAGATAAAGATTTTGGTAATAATAAATTTAAATCAAAAAGTGATGAAGAATATGAAAAAGTATTCGAAAAATGGTTTTTAAACATTAGGCATACTCTTAAAAATACAGCATCAGTTTATGTTTGTTGTGACTGGCAAAGTTCACAACCAATTTATTCGGTCTTAAGGAAATATTTAAAAATTCAAAATAGGATAACTTGGGAGAGAGAAAAAGGAAGGGGTGCTTTGAGTAATTGGAAAAATTGTTCGGAAGACATTTGGTTTGCTACGGTTTCAAAAAACTATAAATTTAATATAGAAGCTGTAAAACTAAAGAAAAAAGTAATCGCTCCATATAAAGAAAATGGGATTGCAAAAGATTGGAAAGAGGAAGAGGATGGTAAGTTCCGTTTGACATATCCATCTAATTTATGGACAGATATAACTATCCCTTTTTGGTCTATGCCTGAGAATACAGATCATTCTACTCAAAAACCTGAAAAACTTGTGGCGAAAATTATTCTTGCTTCCACCGATGAAAACGATGTTATTTTTGACCCCTTTTTAGGTTCTGGGACCACTTCAGTTGTGGCAAAAAAATTAAATAGAAAATATGTTGGAATTGAAATGAATAAAGAATATTGTTGTCTGGCAGAAAAAAGGATAGAAATGGCAGACAAAGAAAAAAGCATTCAGGGTTATTTTGATGGAGTTTTTTGGGATAGAAATTCTCTTAATTTACAGAAGAAGGAACAAGAGAAAGGTCGTAGTAATAAGAAAAAGAATTTCAATGACCAAAGACTTTTTTAGTAGTAATAAACATAAGATTGTTGCAGAGAAAATAAAAAACTTTCTTAATGATCAAAAAGATTTGTTGAGTGAAAGAACCGCTAATAGTCCTAGGGCCGTAGGAGATGCTATTCAAGACTTACTTGGAGATAATTTTCATAAATTTATTGCAGAAAATGGAAAGAACTTTAACTCAAGTTTCGCTCGTAGGGCGATGGCAGATTTAGCATTTGAAGACAATGCCGGAAATTACTGTGTTATTGATGTAAAAACCCATCGTCTTGATACAAAATTTAATATGCCCAATCTTATTTCTGTGGAAAGATTATCCAGGTTTTATGAGGACGATAAGAATTATTTTACCCTTTTAATGATTTCTTATGATGTCTTAGGTAACGATTTGGTTGTTAAAGACGTTTATTTTAATCCAATTGAAAATCTTAATTGGAAATGTTTAACTATTGGAGCTTTAGGATGGGGACAAATACAAATAGCTAATTCAAATTTTATTTCTATAGATGAAAAGTTGACGAGAAAATCTTGGATGCTAGAACTTTGTGACACTATGCTCGAGTTTTATCCAAGGGAAGTACTCAAAATAGATAAACGTATAGAAAGATTTGAAAAAATAAAACAATTCTGGTTAAAAAAATAATGTACCTTACATATTTTCTCCATAAATCTTTTTTTCTATTCCTTCAAAAAGTTTTGTGCTGAAAGAGGAGAGATTGAAAATTACGGCTAGGGTAAACAAGACAAGAGAAATTTTAATACTCCAGAAGGAAAGGGGAACAGCGATTAGGGCAAAAATAACGGGAGCAAGTGTGCGGACGGTGCTGCCGCGGATTTCGTGCCTGCTTATTTCCGGATTTTGAATGTGTTCGGAATACAACACATATCTTCGCATCCAATACAAGGTCAGGCCGATTAAAATTATGTGCGAACCGAATATAGCGACAGACAATTCATTTTTACTGAATTGGCCCAAGACGCTCGCCGAAAAAGGTACCAAGCTTATTAGCATCAGAAACAGACCATTGATATTGATTAGCGTCGAGTCAACATTTTTAGCGTAGACGGAAATAAAAAAGTGATGCGCTCGCCAGTAAGTAAAAAGGAGAGCGAAGCTCAAGACATACGAGAGTAAAACGGGAAGCAGTTTGCTGATTTCAAGCCACAACCCTTGATTGTTTATTGGTCCCCAGATGGCTGGAAGCTCGATTTGAAAAACCAAAACCGTCATGACGATAGCGAAAATTCCGTCCGAAAGCTGATCTAGTCTGGCGTGGTTCATGGGTAAATTTTAACATATTTATATTTCAATTGAAACCGGACAATGATCGGAGCCAAAAACTTCGGGCATTATTTTTGCCGATTTTACTTTTTTGGCTAATTTTTTACTCACGAAAATATAGTCGATTCTCCAGCCGATGTTTCGCGCCCGAGAGTTGGCAAAATGACTCCACCAGCTGTAATGTCCATTGCCTTTGGTAAAGATTCTAAAAGTGTCTACAAAACCTGCATCTACTATATTTTGAATTCCTTCTCGTTCTTCGTTTGTAAAGCCTTTAAGACCGACATTTTCTTTCGGCCGAGCAAGATCGTCCACCGTGTGCGCCACATTTAGGTCGCCACAGAATATTACCGGCTTTTTTTTATTAAGTTCTTGTATGTATTCCAGGAATGCGGGATCCCAGCTTTTATGTCGAAGCGGAATTCGAGAAAGATCATCTTTAGCATTTGGAGTGTATACATTCACTACATAAAATTCTTTAAATTCTGCGGTTACGACTCGTCCTTCGGTGTTTGGATTTCCATACTTATCTGAAAGTCCTGCCCCGTAGGAAGTATTCTTTCCTTCGAGGTTGTATTTCTTGGCAATTTTTTCAGGAATATTGCTTGCGACTGAAATTGGTTTATTTTTTGTAAAAACAGCGGTGCCACTGTATCCTTTTTTCTCCGCCGAGTTCCAATATTCTTCATAATTCTGTAAATCCATTTCGCTTTGATTCTGTTCTGCTTTTGTTTCCTGCAGACATAATATATCCGGCTGATATTTTTTTATAAATGGTAAAAAAAGTCCTTTCTTGTGTACTGCGCGTATTCCATTTACGTTCCAAGAAATTATTTTCATAGTTTTATTTTAGCATAAATTTGCACATATTCTTTCGTTATGTTACAATTTCTGTGTAATGAAAATCTCGAGTATAAACTTGTCTATCATTAGTCTTGGAGTGGCAGTATTTTTTTACCTTCTGGGGTTTACACCTCTTCCTATAGGAGAATATGTTTTGTATTCTATTAAAGCTTTTTCATTACTAGAATCAATAATTTTAATTACTGCTTTAATTATGGGGATTAAGGAAAAGAATAAGGCAGCTATTATTTTAGCCGCTCTTTTGTTAGTCATGTCCCTAAAACCTTTTTTATATGAATTGTACGTTAAATTATATTGGTTGTTTCAATAAGAAACCCTCAGCTTTTACTATTGAGAACCGTTTGGAGGGCGTTTTCATTTTTCGGAAAATATTCTATGACGCAAACTCCAGATTGTTTTTTATAAATATCTTTATGGCTGCCACTACGGCCTCTTTTACATTAGCATCACTTTCTGCCACCCATTTGGCGAAATTGTATAGGACTTTTGTGTCAACTTTTATCCACCTCTTGTTTTCCATTAAAAAATATAGAAGAGACATTACCGCAACCCTTTTATTTCCATTTTGGAAAGGGTGGTTTTTGATCATCAGGTAGAAAAAAATAGAAGCTTTGTCCAAAAGAGTGGGGTAAAGATCTTTTTTGTTAAATGTCTGCTGTAGAGATCCCAGAGAACGTTCAAGAGCGTCAGGGTAGCGGGTAGAAAAATCAGGGATCGGTTCACCATAATCCATAAGTTTGGAAGCTAGTTCGTGAGCCACAAACTGTATTTCGTTGATTGTCGGATATTTTATTTTTTTGCCGGGACTCATGTTGTTTTATTCTTCGCCAAGTAGCCTGAAAGTTTCTCCGTATTCTTTTACCGCTTTATCGATTATTTTTTTTATTTCAGATTTTTTTTCCTCCGTTAATTCCCGGTTTTGGACAAATTGATCTACGGGCACCAAGAAATTCCTGCCGAATCTTTCGGCTTTTATTTCTCCCAATTTAATTTTCCTAAACACTGTTACCCTGCTTATCCCTAGCATTTTTGCCACTTCAGAAGTTGTAAAGTATGTTTTTGTTACAGTCATGGTTCTAATGTAACATATGTTACATATAACTGCAAGTGTAACATGTGGTATTTATTGCTTACTATGAAATTTCTTATGAGTATCCCGCAGATGTTTGTCCGTCACATGAGTGTAAATCTGAGTGGTGCCGATGTTGGCGTGACCGAGCATGATTTGCACCGAGCGGAGATCAGCGCCGTTTTGAAGTAGGTCGGTGGCAAAGCAATGGCGGATGACGTGCGGAGTGACTTTTTTAGCGATACCGGCTTTGATGGCGTATTGTTTCACGATTCTTTCCACCGAATGTCTGTCTAAATTGTCGTATCCTTTGCCTTTATATTTTTTACCACCCCTTTGCCCCTCCTTACTAAGGCGGGGAGGAATCCTCTCCCCCTGCGAAGGGGGAGTGCCTAAGGCGAGGGGGTCAAGCCTAACGAATAATCCTTCACCCATATCCTTCCGCGCATCTAAATATTTTTTTAGAGCATCTTGCGCTCTTTTGGAAATAAAAACCACTCGTATCTTGCCACCCTTGCCTCGAACTGACAATTCTTCGGAATTAGGATTAATCTCCCGGGGCAGAGAACAAAGTTCTGCCACCCGAAGTCCGGTAGAAAAAAGAAGCTCAAGGATAGCTTTGTCTCGCAAACTTTTTACATCGCTGCCATCTGGGGCGTCCAAGAGGCGCAACAATTCCGTGGGAGTGATAAGATCAATAGTTCGCTCCGGGATTTTAGCGAGCTCGATCCGGTCTACCGGCAAGGATTTGATATCTCTCTTGGTCAGATATTTCAAAAATACTCGCAGGGCGATTAAATGAAAATTCTGAGTTTTTTTTGACAAGGTTAAGCGAGGATCTTTACCATTGCCGACTTGTTGTCTATTAAGCCACAAGCGAAATTCTCGCACGACCTCGTCAGTAATATCTTTTGCGCCCTTAACTTTCGTCTGTTCAAAAAATCGCCCAAGATAATGCTGGTAATTTTCCAGGGTCCTTGCTGAAGAACCCTTTTCTATCTCTAAATATTCAAAAAACTCTCTCTGAAGCTTGTCTATTTCAGATGCCATGCTTAGATTTTACCACAATATTGTGCGACATACCCCTACCCAGCCTCCCCCTACGTAGGGGGAGGAGAAGGAGGGGGTAAATTTGCAATTTTTTGACTTTTATGATAATGTGTGGGTATGTTAGCAAGTAAGAAAAAACAAGCGATTATAAAGAAAAATCAGATTCACGACAAGGATACAGGCTCTCCGGAAGTGCAAGTGGCCGTTATTTCGGCAGCTATTGATGAGCTAGCAAAACATCTTAAAAAACACAAAAAAGACAACCATTCCCGCCGGGGACTTATCAAGATGGTGGCCGACAGACGCACTCATTTGAAGTATTTGGAACGCACAAACAAGACTCGCTACAACGCCCTGATGAAAAAGATAGAGCTTGTGTAACCTCACCCTTCTCCCTCTCCTGCCAGGAGAGGGTTGGGGAGAGGTGTGTTATAATTAATTCATGACCGTAATAAAACATAAAGAACAGAGAGTGGGGGTTTTTATCGATACTCAAAATTTATATCATTCGGCCCGCAATTTATACAAAGCGCGGGTCAATTTCGGCGCGGTTTTGAAAGATGTAGTGGCTGGTAGAAAGTTAGTACGCGCGGTGGCTTATGTCATTACCACCGAAGCGGGTGATGAAAAAAATTTCTTTGAAGCGTTGACCAAGCTTGGCATTGAAACCAAGACGAAAGATTTGCAGATATTTGCCGGTGGGAGCAAAAAGGCAGACTGGGATGTAGGGTTAGCGGTAGATGTAATCAAAATGGCACCCCGATTGGACTCGGTAGTTATTGTTTCCGGCGATGGAGATTTTATTCCACTCGTTGAATATTTGCAGACTATCGGTGTGCAAGTGGAAGTTGTTTCTTTTGGTCAATCCACTTCCGGAAAACTTCGCGAAGCGGTGGATGATTTTGTGGATCTTTCCGAGAATCCGAGGAAATATTTAATTGGTGCAAGATAGTAAAAAACACAACAGTTTCTTGCTTTTTAGCCGATAAATGTTAGGATGAAGAAACTTTTACCAGTTAATCCGTTCGCGTCTAGACACAAAGTAGTGTTTCATTTTTATGAAACAAAACTGTAGTCTGGACACGAGCTACTAGGCAAGACCTAGTCGAATTATGCAAAAAAAAGAATATAGCGTAGAAATCGGTGGAAAGAAATTAACTGCGATCTTCACGGATTTAGCGGAACAAGCGCACGGTTCGGTGATGCTGAAGTACGGTGAGACGATAGTGTTGGCCACTGTCTGTATGTCCCACGATAAGCAAGACGGCCTGGGTTTTTTTAATTTAACGGTGGATTACGTAGAAAGATTTTACGCTTCCGGTAAAATTTCCGGATCTAAGTTCATAAAAAGAGAAGGGAAGCCGAGCGAAGACGCTATTCTGGCAAGCAGGGTAATAGACAGAACTCTCCGTCCTCTTTTTGACCAAGCTATCCGTCATGCGGTACAAATGATAGTCACAGTTATTTCTGTTGACGACAACGATCCAACCATGCTGGCCATCAATGCGGCATCGCTCGCGCTCGCCGTTTCCGATATTCCTTGGAATGGGCCTGTAGGTTGCGTGCGCATCGGAAAATACGATAGTGACACCTTACAGATAAATCCTTCACAAAAACTGCGCGAGGAAGGCGTACAGTATAAATTTGACCTGACTGTTTGCGGAAAAAATGGGAATATAAACATGATTGAAGCTTCAGCGCGAGAAACCAAAGAAGAGGAATTAGAAGAAGCTCTGAAAAAAGCCAGTGATGAAATTTCCAAACTGGAGGACTTTCAGAAAAAAATAGTAGCCGAAATAGGTAAGAAAAAAAGAGTGATAGAAAAAGAAGTAATTAATCCTGAATCGGTAAAATTATTTCAAGAAAACATTTTGCCTAAAATGGAGGGCGCTGTTTTTGCCGGAGCCGGAAAGGTGAAAATAGACGAACTGCATACCGTTTGGAACAAAATGGTGGCGGATAAATATCCGGACAGAGAAGAATTTGTGCTGGAAGACAACTTATTTGATGATACAGAAAATGATATCTTGCACGAAAAAGCAATAAAGGAAAACAAACGAGCCGATGGAAGAAAAATGGATGAACTTCGTGACTTGTATGCGCAAGCTGGAGGTGTCTCGACAATTTTGCACGGTTCGGGGATTTTTTACCGAGGCGGAACGCACGTTCTTTCGGTGCTGACTCTGGGGGGACCGGAAGATCGGCACATGATTGACGGCATGCAAACCAAAGCGGAAAAAAGATTTATGCATCATTATAATTTCCCGCCTTATTCTTCTGGAGAGGTCGGACGCATGGGGTTTACCAATCGTCGAGAAATCGGTCATGGGGCATTAGCGGAAAAAGCACTGGCCATGGTTCTGCCGGCTGTTTCGGAATTTCCTTACACTATTCGCCTTGTTTCCGAATCGATGGCTTCCAATGGTTCTACTTCACAGGCCTCAATCTGCGCATCCACTTTAGCCTTAATGGACGGCGGAGTGCCCATCAAAGCGCCTGTTGCCGGTATCGCCATGGGGTTGATGTTGAGTGAAACGAAATCCGCCTCTGGCGGACATGAAACCGCTTATAAAATTCTTACGGATATACAAGGTCCGGAAGACCATCATGGAGATATGGATTTTAAAGTTGCCGGAACGAGAACTGGCGTTACTGCTATCCAGTTGGATGTGAAAGTGGAAGGGGTGTCCATAAAAATATTAGGCGAGGCTATGAAACAGTCTAAAAAAGCTAGAGTAGCGATTATAGACAAAATAGAAAAAGAAATTCCAGTTCCGCGCAAAGAAATATCCGCCAATGCGCCGAAAATTCTGATGATTAAAATTCATCCGGATCAAATAGGCCTAGTTATAGGCAGTGGAGGCAAGACTATCAAAGAAATCAAAGAAAAAACCGGAGCCGAGATTAGCGTTGAAGATGATGGCACGGTGTATTTGACAGGCAAAGGAGGTTCAGCCGAAGCCGCAAAAATTATTGTAGAAGAAATGACCCATGAATTTGCGGTTGGCGAAATTTTGAAAGGAGAAATAGTGAAAATTGCGGATTTTGGAGCGTTTGTCAGACTTAATTCTTTCACTGACGGCATGGTGCATATATCAGAACTGGCGCCATTTCGTGTGGAGAGAGTTAGCGATATAATAAAGGAAGGGATGATTGTGCCGGTGAGAGTTATCAATATCGACCTGGAAAGAGGCAGGATTGGCCTATCCATCCGAGAAGCGGATAGCAATTTTTTTAGGAAAAAATAAAACTAATGGACAAGGATAAGGAAATAAAAAATAGAATCATTCAAACTTACGCCGAAGATATGGCGAAAGTGATTGAAGAAGACCAAACCGGATTGGTTAAAAAAGTGATTCACGGAGAAGAAGAGCACGAACAGGAACAAAAGAATCTATCCCCCCAGTCAAAAAAAAACCAGGTGTTCATGTTTCTAGGTCTACTGTTTATTTTAGTCGGTTTGACTACCTTATATTATTTTTTTCTAGGCAGGGAAGTTCCAACCGTTCCCGTAGAGGAGCAATTTGTTCCCCTTATTTTCAATGATTCCAGCACTTCCATTGAAGTTTCTGGATTCACTAAAGACGAAATAGCCCAAGCCGTATATAATGCTGTTAACGGAACCTTAGTCAAGAAAGGAGGAGTGGAGGGAATTTATCTAATTTTAAACAAAAGGGACATCGGCTTGAGAGAATTTGTCACGCTTATCAAGGGCAATTTTGTTCCGGGCGGAAATAAACTTTTTGTTCAAGATAATTTTTTGATGGGAGTGGTAAATGCCGAAGCCAAAGATTTTTTTATCTTGCTGAAAGTGCGATCAACAGCTGATATTTTTGGTTCCTTGCGCAACTGGGAAGGCAAAATGTTTTTTGATTTGCAAAAATTTTTTGGGGTAAATGTTTCCACGGAAACAAAGTATCTTCTAACTAAAAATTTTGAAGACGGCATTATTCAAAACAAAAACGCGCGTATTCTCTACGATCAAGAAGGAAAAATCGTGATGATGTACATCTTTGCGGATGATAATTCTGTCGTTATCACGGATAATGAAAATGCCACTCGAGAAATAATGCTCCGTTTAGCTTCCAGCCGGGTGAAGAAATAATCACGTAATCATTGACTTTTAACTAATTTGGGTGTATAATACAGAGAATGAGTACACAACCTGTGGATCTCGCCGAAGTGGCGAGTGAAGCCATATACATGATGTCGCAATCACGTAGGAAGATGTCGACAGGTATGGCTATCATGCTTGTCTTTCAAAAGCGAGGTCTGGATTATGGGTATGGAAGGGAGGTTTTAGGCTTGGTTGAAAAAGTTTTAATCAAGCATCCAGAACTTGCCGAGTACATTGGGTGGCAGAAAAGAGGGCAAGAGAGTTTTGAAACACTACTCTTTTGCCGAGCGGAGCAACAATCAAATGTGGCCTGAAAGGAGGAGATCAAGGGTCACAAAAATCATCAGGCGGGGGAAGCGCAAGCTCCTCCCGCCCGGTTTTTTTATGTATTTATGAAAATTAATTTGCTAGAATGAAGCTATGAATATTGAAGTTGAGATAAAAGTAAAGGTGAAAAATCTTGAAGAAATCAAGAAAAAAGTTTCAAAAATAGGGAATCTAGTAAAGGCTATAAAACAAATTGATGATTATTATACCCCGTCTCATCGAAATTTTTTTACTCAAAAACCTCACCCTACGGAATTTTTAAGAATTAGGACCAATCCGGGTAAGATTGTTTTTGAGTATGATAAATCAATAAATAAAAGGGCAGACGGAGATCATGATTATGCGGAAGAATATGAAACAGAAATCTTAGACAAAAAGGAATTTGAAAAAATTTTGGGATTTTTGGATTTCAAAAAAATTCTTACCGTAGAAAAGAATAGAGAATATTGGATGTGTGGAAAAATCGAGATCGCTCTAGATGACGTAAAAGAATTGGGATTATATGTCGAAGCAGAAGCGAAAGGAAATTTCAAAAACGAGAAAGAGGCTAAGCAAGAATGTATAAAATTTTTGGAAAATCTCGGTATTCAAGATGTTCAAAACACTCAAATCAAACAAGGATACGCTGACTTACTTTTTCAGAAGCTGTACTAATTTATTTTCTCTATTTTTTCCCACGGGAGATTTTTTTTACCGAAATGGCCGTAGGTGGCGGTCTGGCGATAGATAGGTTTTCGAAGTTCTAACTTTTCAATAATCGCCAGCGGACGGAAATCAAAATTCTTTTTTACTATTTCCGACAAATCTTCCCCCTTTTCGTTTACAGCTTCTAACATCAAAGGCTCTACCATGCCGATAGCGTAGGCTGCGGACACCAATATCTCTTTGCCATATCCGCCGGCGACCAGATTTTTGGCAACATATCGCGCCATGTAAGCACCGGAACGATCCACTTTAGTTGCGTCTTTGCCAGAAAAAGAACCGCCACCGACGGATATTTGCGGTCCATAATTATCAATGATTAATTTTCTGCCCGAAAGTCCTGCGTCTGCGTCAAATCCTCCTTT
>CAYIUM010000003.1:0-5223 GCA_964366675.1 uncultured Candidatus Saccharibacteria bacterium | reverse complement strand
GAAATATTTTTTAGCCTTGATTATCTTTTTGACCAATTTTAAAAGTTCGTCGTTTTTTGTATTTTGAAAGCTGGCCACAACTGAAAGCACTTTGCCATTTTCTATGGTTACTTGCGTTTTTCCGTCGTACGGATAAACAGCAAATATTTTTTGGCATAAATCGCGAGCCAAAACATATTCAAGAGGTAAATATTCGGGGGTTTCATCGGTTGCATAGCCCTTCATTATGCCTTGATCTCCGGCTCCGCCTTTATCCACGCCACGCGCGATTTCCGGGCTTTGCAAAACAATGTTGATTATTATCTTATAATTTTGTCCGACGATTTCTTTTACCAATTTTTCTATATCGGGATTGTCCTTTGAGGTCACTTCTCCATTGATAGTTATCAAATTATGCCCGCCCATTACTTCGATGGCGGTTCGGCTTTCCTTGTCATTTTCCAAATAGGCGTCCAAAATGCTATCCGCTATGAAATCACAGATTTTGTCCGGATGCCGAGGGCTACAAAACTCACATGTTTTCTTCATGGAAACAAAAAATTCCTGATAATGCAGGAAAAATAACGACTAGCTATCTTTCCCGTTTGGGGTTGGACTTAGCACCTTATATATTTCTACAGGTTGCTGTGGGGTCATTGAGCCAATTCTCTACCGCCACTCTCGATAAAACAATATTTAATTGTGAATTTATCATAGCATGAAATTATATATAAACGCAACGGACTATTGACCTTCAATATGATTAAGCATAAACTTTTAAGGTATATGAAAAAAAACCAGAAAAGGTTGCCACTGCATGAGTGCGGTGGCATGACCATAACGGTCGACCCCTTAGCCTTGCCTCTATGCGGGGCTCGGGGCACAAATACATCTAGCCGCAGCTTCTCGCGAGAACCCAAGATGGGAGCTGGCGAGAAAATGCACCAGGAGCGGATGGACTCGCTTGCTCGTCGGGCTGGTATACGCTGACAAGCAAAATGTATTTGTAAATCATTGCAAAAGAGACGTTCACCGGACGTCTCTTTTTTATTTCTATACTAGATTTGGCTAAACAACCTATTTGGCTCCGAAATTGGGTGTTTGTTGTGTGGACTTGCTATGAAAAATGGGCATGCTATTATTGGCTTACCTGTCCCGTACTAAATTTTTGATTACGGGGCATAACGATAAGCATTATTAATAAAATTTTAGTACTGGGATGTTAGACAAGGAAAAAATTAAAAACAAGCTGGAAAAAGAACGCGATGTCCTTTTGGAGGAATTGCGGGATATGGGGAAATTGAATACGGAAACAGGCGAATGGGAAGCCATTCCTGAAGAACTAAATTTCCCAGAATCGGATCAGAATGAAATGGCTGATCGATTTGAAGATTTTGAAGCCAGAAGTTCCATGATTAAAACTTTGGAACCGAGATTGAATAATATTTTGAAAGCGCTGAAAGGTTTGAATAGAGAATCTTTCGGCAAATGCGAGATATGCAAAAAAGAGATTGAAATGATGCGCCTAGAAGCCAATCCTGCCGCCCGTACTTGCAAAAAACATTTAGAAAGCTAATTACATGAGCTTCTCCAGAGTATATTCTGCGCAGACGCACCTTTTGAAAGGGAAGATTGTTACCGTGGAAGTGGATATTACCAAAAATACTTTGCATGCTTTTACCTTGGTCGGTTTGCCAGATAAAGCGGTGGACGAATCCAAAGATCGTATGAGCTCGGCGCTCAAAAATTCTGGTTTCAAATCTCCGAAGAGTCAGAATCAAAAGATAGTCATATCTTTGTCTCCAGCTGATCTAAAAAAAGAAGGTCCGTATTTTGATCTAGCGATCGCTCTTGCGTACTTGCTTTCCGCCGAAGAAATAGATTTTGATCCGAGGGGAAAAATATTTTTAGGCGAACTTGCTCTAAATGGAGAGCTTCAGCCAATCAAAGGGGTGTTACCTTTGACTGAACAAGCCATGCGTCTCGGCTACAAAGAAATATTTGTGCCGGTGACAAATGCTGAGGAGGCGGCGCTGGTAAAAGGAATTACAATCTACGGGGCGCGGACATTGAAGGAAGTTATTGATCATGTTTCGAAAGTACATTATGATAGAAAAGGTAAGCCGTTGGAAAAAGAGTTTCCAAAGATCGAGGCGCAAAGACCGACACAAATAATTCACAAAAGTATAATCCACGATATAGATTTTTCTGATATCAGAGGCCAAGAGAGCGCTAAACGCGGGCTGGAAATTGCAGCTGCGGGCGGGCATAATATTGCGCTCTCCGGTCCGCCGGGTACAGGCAAAACAATGTTAGCAAGAGTTTTTTCAAATATATTGCCAGAGCTTTCTAACGAAGAGATTTTGGAGATTACAGGCATTCATTCTATTGTTGGATTGCTCGAAGATAGTCTGGTTACCGAGCCGCCGTTTCGCGCGCCGCATCATACCGCTAGCTATGTATCTATGATCGGCGGGGGAAGTAATCCGAAGCCGGGGGAAGTGACCTTGGCGCACAAGGGCGTTTTATTTCTAGATGAATTTCCGGAATTTGAAAAAAGAGTTTTAGAAGCTCTTCGCCAGCCGCTTGAAGACAATATTGTTTCCATTTCTCGTGCTCGCGGTTCGGCCATTTTTCCCTCCAATTTTATTTTAGTCGCCGCGATGAACCCTTGTCCTTGTGGTAATAAGGGCAATAAAGACAAGGTTTGTATTTGTCGGCCGAACGATCTGGACCGCTACACACGCCGTATTTCAGGACCGATCATTGACCGCATAGATTTATGGGTTACCGTCGGCAATGTGGACTATAAAAAATTGAGTGACGAGGTGATAAGGAGTGAGAGGACGCATACGATTCGAGATCGAGTAAAAGCTGCAAGGCTCATTCAAGAAAAAAGATTTAAGAGCAATCAGAATACGAAAAGAAAAATCAAAACAAATAGCGAGATGAATGTGAAGGATCTCTCGAATATAGTAAAACTTACAAAAGAGGTGAGAGAGTTGCTCGATGATAGCGCTGAACGTCTCGCTCTTTCCGCCCGCGCTTACCATAGAGTCATTAAAATCGCTCGCACCATCGCCGACTTGGAGAATTCAGAAAATGTGCAAGCGAACCATATCTTGGAAGCCATCCAATACCGGCCAAAAGTGAATGCGTAATGAAAAACTAAAAAATTTTTACATGAAGTGTATCAGGTAATAAGTAGTTAAACAACTATCCACATCAGAATATTGACATTCTGATGTATTTAGAATAACATAGATTTATGGCAATAAAACATAACAATCCTACTAGGCTTTCTAAAAATGATTTTAAATTGGATTACAATGAATTTGCATCAGAATTAGCTGATGCTGAGTATGCTCTTGGTTTGTTGGAGGGGTCTCAAAAAAAATTACATAACTCTGAATTACTAATATCGCCACTTACAGCTAAAGAAGCAGCAGTGAGTTCAAAAATTGAAGGAACTCAAAGTACGGTCTCGGACGTTTTTCTTCATGAAGCAGTTGGTGCAACGAAACACTCTGATATTGCGGAGGTGGCAAATTATCGTACTGCGATGCAATTTGCAATAAAAGAATTAAGAAACAGTCAAATTATTTCAAAGCATCTAATTCGCTCTATGCATGAAATTTTATTAAGAAATACCAGACATAGAGGAGTTTTGGGTGCATTTCGAAGGGGGGATGTTTGGATTGGAAAAAAAATTGGTGATCCAATTGAGAAAGCTATCTACGTACCTCCCGAAGCACACTTTGTTGATGAATACATTGATGATTTGTTAGAATATTTAAAAAATGGTAAAGAGAGTACATTGGTAAAAGCTGGCGTTGCACATTACCAATTTGAAGCTGTTCATCCTTTTGAAGATGGCAATGGTCGTATAGGACGTTTAGTGATCCCATTAGTTTTACATCATAATAACAGACTCTCCAAACCAATTTTGTATATCAGTGGTTACATGGAAGCTAATAGGGATGAATATATTGATGTACTACATTCTGTAGATGAAAGTGGAAAAATGGAACCATGGTTAAAATTTTTCTTTAAATCTGTGGCTGCACAAATTAGAGAAACTCAAGAACTAGTCAGTGGAATTTATGCACTTTATGATTTAATCAAATCTTGTTTTGATACTAGCAAATCCCCTTATTTAGTTGGTTTTCTTGATTTTATATTCAAATCACCCGTCTTTACTGTTCCGATGGTTTTAAATGACACAAAAATTTCTTCTGACTTAACTGCAAAAAGACTAATTAAGACTTTTATTAAAGAAAAATATTTAGTTGAAATGCCTGAACGATTTCATAGAGCTAAAGTTTATCGCTTTAAACCATTACTAGATTTGTTGAGATAAATATTTTATTAATATTAACTCTGGAAGCCACCCAATACAGGCCGAAGGTGAATAGCTAAAATAAAATTATGAAAATCGTGGAAACTAAATCATTTGGTGTCGTTCCAATTTTCAAGGGCGAAGGGGGTTTGTTTTTTTGTATTATTCAACATGCGTCAGGACATTGGGGTTTTCCAAAAGGTCATCAGGATATGGGCGAATCAGAGCAAGAAACTGCTATGCGGGAGCTCAAAGAGGAAACAGGTGTCAGCGCCATTGATTTTTTAGATAGTCAATCATTTACAATAAAATATCTTTTCGAGAAAGATGGTTTCAAGTATAATAAATCTGTAAAATATTTTTTGGGACTTGTTTCCTCTATGATTACAACGATTCCTGATAGTTTTAAGAAAGAAATCACTAATTTGAAATGGGTTACTCATGAAGAGGCGAAAAATATAATTACATTCCCAGAGGAAAGAAGAATATTAGACCAGGCATTTAAATACTTATAATCTAGCTAGGCAAGACCTAACTGTTCGATTTGTTCGTTCCTTTAAAAATAAAAATCCCCTTCTGGGGGATTTTTATTTTTCTCTCGAGAGAACCCGTTTAAAAACGGGCAGGAATTTACGCAATCGTGTCCTTCAGACCTTTGGCAGGTCGGAATTTTGGCACTCTCTTAGCCTCCACTTTGACTTGCGCCCCAGTTTTTGGGTTGCGAGCCATGCGGGCTGCTCTTTGCTTTACGGAAAAGATCCCGAAGCCGGCAATCGACACTTCTCCACCCTTTTTTAAGGTTTGGATGATGGCGTCAAACAATCCGTCTACGACTTCTTCAGCTTGTAATTTTGTACCGCCAAGCTTTCCGTGTACACACTCAGCTAATGCTTGTTTATTCATAA
>CAYIUM010000002.1:0-18307 GCA_964366675.1 uncultured Candidatus Saccharibacteria bacterium | reverse complement strand
CGCTGATGTAAGTTCGATTCTTACCGGGGCACAACTACATTTTTATAGCGATGGGTCAACAACGAGTACAGGAGAATTCAATATTTGGGCTGACTTTTGTTTTCGTAAAGAAAAATACTCTAACACTTTTTCTATCCTTTCTTTTTTGACCGTTTCAACCTTTCCACTCGTACTGCCGGTTTCCAAGACAGATTCTTTGTTTATTTGGGCAAAAAAATAGTAACCGAAGAAGAGGGAGGTCAGAGCTACCAAAAATATGAGGCAAACGGATAATTCCCAGTAAAAATTCATATCCAGCCATAAACTTTCCTTCTCCTTTTTAAAATTCTTTTCTTTTTTAAAAAACTTTATTTCCATTATTTTATTTTATTGAATAAAACTCAAAAGTTTTACCTTAAAAACACCGCTCCACTTGGAAATTTTAACGCTTTTGCCGTCTATGTTTATCTCTGTCTCTCTATGCATATCCATTCCGGTAAGCTCAAGTTCGTAAGGAGAATCTTCCAAAAGTGTTAAAAACCTGTAAAGGCTGTTAAAAGCCCCCGACACCTTCATACCAACAGCAAGACCGGTACGATCTGTTAAAATGTCAACGGAAGTAATTTCTACTTCAGCGCCCACCTTGGAAGCCAATCCCTCAATAATATCTAAAAAGGGCACAATGTCTGAACTTTGCGCAAAATGAGTTTCTAACTGCCTCCTTTCTTCTTCGATTATTCGCACCGAATGATCAAGTGCTTTTATCTCTTCTCGTCTGAGTGTTTCCGTCTGCCATTCCGATTCTTTTAGCTGAGATTTTTGGGCATTATTGTTTGTTTCTCCAAACAAAGAAAAAAGAATAAAAAGAGAAAACAGAAAAAATATTATGGAGAGTAATATTGGTATTTTGGGAAAATTGCCTTGCATTTTAAGAAGGAATTAGGCTTAAATAAAATTGAATGTTAGATCCTTTGACAAAATTAGAGATGGGCAGATCAACTTGCTTGAAGGCAGGGCTATTTTCCAAGGCTCGGCGAAATGAAAGCAGAACTTCCCGGGAGGGCGCTATCCCTTGGATGCTTATTTTCTTTTTTGAAGAAAGTTTGTCGGAAGAATTATTTTCGTAGAAAATATCCGAAATTTTGATCTTGGATGTTTTTTGGAAAAGAATAGCATCAATGACTTTTTGAGAAACAACAAATTTGTTGCGGCTGGCAGTTTCAATCAAATTCAGCTTGCCGTTTATGTCTTTGATGACAGTAAGAGTTTGGCGATCAAGTAGAGGTACCGGTTCTTTTTTTTGTATTTCCAGTTTGGTATCTACAATCTTATTTTTGACGGAAGAAACAAAGTAAGCTGGCAAAATGGCCATGGAGGCAACCAGGGCAGAAAAACCCATTACGAGTAAAAATAAAATAAGGAGCTTATAGTAAAAACTGGCGATGTTTTTTTTCTTTTCGGCTTTTGGAATTAAATTAATCATAGATTATTTGTTTTCAAAATCTCTCAAGACAAGACCAAGTGCAGCTGCAAATGAAAGCGCTCTCTTGAAACTTACATCCGGAATATATTTTTCCGTATCCATTATATTGACCCAGACATTAGCCATTTCTACTTTGCTTTTCACACTGACAGAAAAATAATCAGAAAGTCCGATCAAATTAGAATCCCCGCCACAAAGAATTATTTTTTTAATCGGCGGATTATTCTTACCTTCTTCATCTTTGTGCGTGTGCCAATACAAAAAGTGCTTTACCACTTCATCGCGCAGGATGGAAACACTGTTCAAAAGCACCGAGAATAATTCTTTATCAGCCACGTTACGCTGGAGTCCGTATTTTTTCTTCATTTTTTCGGCTTCTTCAGCGCTTACTTTGAAATTTTTTACGATTACTTCATTAAGCATCACTCCACCCACATCCAGCGTGGAAGTAAACATCACTACTCCGCGGGAAACAATAAAAATACCGGTGCGTTTTTCTCCAAAATCCACAATCATATAAGTTTCCAAGTCTCCTTTCCGGACAACGGCTCTGGAAATTGCCTGAGCTTCAAGTTCGAACGATTGAACATTTATCTGAGAATTTTTAAACACTGCCAGATAGCTTTCAATCACATTTTTAGGAATAGCGGCCACTTGAAGATCTAGGCTTTGTTCATTTTGATTGAGTAATTCATAGTCAAAGATAGCGTCTTCGGCGGTCAATGGCACATGTTCTTCAAGGGTCAGCTCTATACTTTCTCGGATATTAACCAGTCCTGATTTTTCCAAACGCAATTTAAAAAGATACACCTGTTCTTCCGGCAAAGATACGCGAACAGATTTAAATTTAACTTCTTTTTTCAAAGACAACAAAATATCTTCCATCCGTTTTGGATTCTTGATCTTGCCAGACTCAATAATGCCCGGCGGTATACTATGTTCTCCGTGCTGGCCCACCCGAACACCGTCTCGAGTGTCTATAAGCTCCATAAATTTTAATGATTCGTCTGAAATGTCTATGCCCAAAGAAGGTGTTGCAAAAAAGGAAGGCACCGGAAAGAACCGATGGAAAAATTCATTGAATACATGAAAAGACATAATGATATTATAGCATATGTTATACTAGTGTTGTTTGTGTAAAAAACATGTTAAAAATAATAAACAAATGGCATTCAATGTTGGATATGCCCAAGAAAGATTTTGGTTGGCATCAAAACGATGTAGCGGAAGAATTGCAAGAATTAAAAGAAGCCAAGGGCTTCATGCATAAATGGAGTGAATTGTCAGATGTTGTTTATACTTCTACCCGGGCCAACTGGTCTGGTCATGAAAATATAAAGTACCCACTAGGCAAAATTAGTTTTTGGGTGGGACTTTTGTATATGTTTCCAAAGTATACTCTACGATGGAAATTTTATAGAGTCCTGGGAAAGAAAATTGGCAAGAATGTCAAAATAACGGAAGTGCGAAATCCAAAGAAACTCGAAAAACTGCAAAAAATCGCTCGTAAATATAATCTGGACGAAAAACAACTGGAAGTTGAAGCAAAAAAACTGATGAAAAGGTGGATTTTCTTGAAGTGAAAATTATGGAAAAAAAACTAAAAGAGATAGGAAATGAAAATAAATGTCCAATGGCTGTAATGATACGAAATGGAAAGGTATTGACTGGATATCGTAATTACACAAAAGATACGTGGAAAAATATTTCTGTTTGGACCTCTCCTGGTGGCAGATGTAACACTGGAGAAACTATTGAACATACATTAAGGAGAGAAGTGAAAGAAGAAGTCGATATCACTGAGTTCGAAATCATCGATTTTCTTGGAGAAGTATCTGGTATGAAAAAAAGTGATACTGTAATAATATTTTTTTGTACTACAAAACAGGAAGCCAAACTTATGGAACCAGAAAAGTTTTCAGAGTGGCGTTGGGTATCAAAACATGAATATATAAAAGATGAAAAATATGGCGGCTTTAATTCTACAGCACGAAAAGTAATTGTAAATTATCTTAAAAGTCCTCTGTTCTTAAATATCTAACCAAAGTATCTCTCAAGGCACTTGTGATAAAAGGTTTGCGATGACGAATCATATTATCTATGTATACACCAATTATAGAATTTTTTGCTTTTCTAGAATATCCATCTAAATTATGACCCAAATATTTACCACTATTTAAAACTTTTTGATGATATTCTGGTAATAAAAATTTATGCGACTGGCTAGATACTTTATGTCTATGTTTATCGACAACGGTTGCCCAACAGAACATTTCATATTTATTTTTTAAATATTTATGATACCCAACTTTTATACCTAAGGCAAAATCAGCTTTTCTAATTTCTTTTAGCGCATTTTTTGCTCTATTAATAGAGCCTGTTTTAGTTTCGTTTGAGGTTGTTGGTTGATCAGATATTTCGCTTTTTACTTTAACAGGTCTAACAACTAATTTGATTCCCAATTCTTTAAAAATTTCTTTAAGATAACTAACCTTTTGAGTGGAGATTGTTCCAACAGCGATTACTAATTTTTTCATATAAATTTAGCAAGAACTGTTCTTGAGAATTCTATTTATTTAATTGCCTCTCAATTTTTTTGCAAGTTCAGCAAGCCCTTTGTCATCCGCTCTTTCAAAATCGTGTGAGGATACATAACCCTCATATTGTTTAAAATATTTATCTACTTTTGACTCGATCGGCTTCCATTCTTTCATATCTGCAGTTCCGTGCATTGGAAATAATTTGGCGTGTATGTGATCAATTCCAAATCCCTCAAATACCATTGCTGTACGACCGACATCTCCAAGCTTTGAATCGAGAAGTTTTGCAACTTTTTTTGTCGCTAGAATAAGGTCAGACAGCACTTCATCTGGAAGATCAAAGGCATAGCTAGTGTAGTGTGCCTTTGGAATCACCACGGTTGTACCCTCAGTATTTGGAAAAATAGATAGAAAAGCGATATGCTTTTTGTCTTCCCAAAAAACATGAGCAGGGGCTTCACCTTTTATTATTTTGCAAAATATACAATCAGTCATATTGAATTTATATCAATTTTTCTCATAGATAGCAATAAAAAACGGCTGGGGATTGCTCCCCAGCCGTTGAGATGTCAAGTTCGTTTTACGGAACCAGACGCTTCGGACCACGATACAGGTAGGTCACCTCCCGGACATTCTTCCGGTCGAGTAGGATCATGAGGAGCCGGGTCAGCCCGAGACCGAATCCCCCGTGCGGCGGACAGCCGTAGCGGAAGAAGTCGATGTAGTGGCTGATAGATTCCAGCGGGATCTTCTTTTCCAGAGCCTGCTGCGACAAGACGTCGACGCGATGCTCGCGCTGGGCGCCGGTAGTCACCTCAAGCCCCTTCCAGAGAAGGTCGAAGCTTCTGGTGAGCGCCGGATTGCTCTCATGTCGGCGATGGTAGAACGGCCGGACCTCGATCGGGTAGTCGGTCACGAACACAAACTCATGACCGTGCTGTTCCCGAATGTATTCTGCCAGCCCTCGCTCGCCCGGAGGATCGAGATCCTCCTTATGGGCGATCACATGGCCTCGCTCGGCAAGAATTCGCCGCGCCTCGCTCAGACTGATGCGAGGGAACGGCAGGCTCGGAACGACGATCTCAACGCCCAAGAGCGCCTTGATCTCCGCCCCGTGCACTTCTGCGACCCGGCTGAGGGCATGGTGCAGCAGAGCTTCCTCGAGCTGCATCACGTCCTCATGGGATTCGACCCATGAGATCTCGACATCGATGGAGGTGAACTCCGTGTCATGCCGAGAGGTGAAGGACGGATTCGCACGGAAGACCGGACCGATTTCGAAGATCCGATCGAGCCCTGCCGCCATCGCCATCTGCTTGTAGAACTGGGGCGACTGAGCAAGCGACGCCTTTACTCCGAAATAATCGAGCTGGAAGAGCTCGGCGCCTGACTCGCTCGCCGTGCCCATGAGCTTGGGCGAGTGGATCTCGACGAAGCCGTTCTGCCGCCAGAACTCGCGCATCGCATGCTCCATCGTCGTTTGGACGCGGAAGATGAGAGCGTTTTCTGGCCAGCGGATGCTGAGCGCTCGCCAGTCGAGCCGGAGGTCGAGCGACGAATCGAGACTGAGCGGGATCGGCGTTTCCGCCGGCCCCACAACCTCGAGGGTCGTCAGGACGATTTCGATTCCGCCGAGTTTGACGCTCGGATTCGCCACCACCTTTCCGGTGGCGACGATCGCTGATTCCAGCGTCAAAGAGGAGATTGCCGCCTTGAGGGCGTCGCCTTCCTCGCCTTTTTCGTGGAACAGTTGCGCTGTGCCGGTGTGGTCCCGGAGGATCACGAACTGCATGCGCTTCTGGTCACGGATGACCTGTGCGAATCCTGCGATGCGCACGTCTTGGCCGACCAAGGTCGGGAGTTGCTGAATTAGGGTTCTTTTCATGTGTTTACGGTGAGATTCTGCGCTTGAAGATCCGTGGGAACGGGATTGCATCCCGAACGTGGGGAATGTTGAGCATCCAACGGATCATGCGCTCAACACCCATACCAAAGGCCGCGTGCGGGACGCAGCCGACCTGATGGACGTCTCGAACGAATTCGAAACGAGGATCGCCTCCTTTACCCTTGTCCTTCAGTCTCTCGTCAAGCATCTGAAGGTCTGAGATCTTCTCGGCGGTACCGAGAAGCTCCCCATAGCCGTTGCTAGCGATCAGGTCGGCGACGCTGGTTATCCTCGTGTCGGCCGGATCGATGACATACGGAAACGGTTCGATTGATCTCGGAATTCCGGTAATCCAGAAAGGACGCCCGGGGGACAATTTGGAAAGCTCGGCCTCCTCGGTTGAACCGAGGCTTTTGCCGAACTCCATGGGCATTCCCTTCTCGGTGAGAAGCTTGATCGCATCCTCGTAGCTGATGCGGGGATATGGCGTCGCCAATCCATCGGTGCACATGGTCGTGCCGAGGATCGCGGCAATCTTGTCTCCCTGCTCCGCTTGGCACTTCTGGACGAGGTAGCTGATGATGCTTTCGACGGATGCGATGATCTCATCGAGGTTGCACCACGCCACTTCAGCCTTGATGTGCCAGTATTCCATGAGATGCCTCTTGCTTCGGCTTTCCTCTCCCCGAAAACTCGGGCCGATGTTGAACACTCTCTCGAAAGCGTGCACAGCCGCTTCGAGATAGTAGCCGACGCATTGGGTGAGAAACACCTTCTGGCTGTGGACAGTTACGGACATAGCCGAACCATCGTCGTAGAGCGGAACAGGCGTGAGGATTGGTGCATCGATAGAAGTGTAGTGATTCTCATGGAACCATGTCCTTATGTGATGCATTAAACAATCACGGAACTGAAGTATTGCCATGACTTTCGGATTCCTTAGGTAGATATGACGATTTTTGAGCAGGTGCGGAATTACCGACTCATTGAAGATATCGATCTTTTCCCTCGGATGAGGGGAAAAATCTTTGGTGACACCTCCCACAAGAACGATACTCTCCACGATGATTTCCCGCTGTCCTTTTGTCGAGAAAGCAAGGAGACCCTTAAGAGTTACGCTGGATTCGGTCTGCCAGTGTTTCGCCGCCTCAAATACTTCGAGCGTAATGTTGCTCTCGGCAACCACGGCCTGAATCATGCCGGTGCTGTCGTGAATATCAAGGAAAAGAACTCTCCCTTGGTGTCTTTTGGCACCTATCCAGCCGGACAATTCAACTGCCACCTCTGACCCGTTTGACTTGGCCAGGTCGTGTATAAACACATTTTTCATTTGATTCTCCTCCCTTTTAATGTTGATGTTGGTGAAAATAGATACACGCTTCTACTTGTATCATGTTTTCAATGAACTGACTTTGAAATATTCCCTTTTTGTATTAACATAAATAATAACTTCTGTCAATGAAACGTATAATAAAAAGGCGCGCTGGTGGGCGCGCCCTTGATTAATTTAGAAACCGTAGAATGCGGAAGCATTATCATGAAAAACCTTATTCTTTATGTCTTCCCGATCATGTTCCGGAAACCGATCGATAGCTGACCTTATGGCCTCCATTGAAAGCCAATGGCAATGAACCACTCCTTGTGCCAGGTGTCCGAATCGGGCATGTTCATCAGAATCGACCCAGTGATAAGGATATTCAGTGATAATCCTTTGTCCTTTTTCAGGATGCTCGTAAGCCTTTGACCTGATCAGGTGAAGAGGTTCATCACTGCCGAACATTATGCGGTCTGTTCCAAATACACGTAACGCCACTTCCACCACTTCGACAGACGGACAGAGCGCGGTATCCATCATCACTTGAGGGTAGCGCGAAAATTCCCTATAAATTTCCTCGAGACCTGGTATCAGGAATTTAGTCAGACCGAGATGGGCTAGAGTAATCTTTTGTCTGGGAAAATCACGAATGAGTTGATGTAAATCTTCCGCGCACTCGGTAATGCGGAACGGTAGATGAAGAATAATGGGTATATCCCTGCTTTGAGCCACTTCTAGAATCTCCGGTTTGAAGAACTGGTATATCTTCGTGGCTGTGGGTTCACAGTACGAATAATACATCTTCAAAGCAGAAACCTTGGGGTGACCAAGCATGGATACTGTGTATGGAACATCTTCCGGAAGGCCGAAGAGAGCTACCCTGTCTTCTCCTGAACTGTGATTGAGTAGATACACATTTGCCGCTCTATTATTGATACCTCGGAACGTCTTAGCGAAGCGCAAAGTTCTGACCCGTTTAGTTGGATAAAAAAACCTTTGAGCCTGCCTAGATTCTTCGATAGTGAAACTAGGAAAAGTAGAGAGCATGTGTCGGTAGGTCTTTTCCTGCATATCTTCCACGTGTTCGGGAAGATTGGAGTGGGCATGACTATCGATGATGTCATCGGGTAACCAGTTTGCGAAATCTTCGATAATCTTCACTTCTTCAGGTTTAAGGTCGAGTGCATAACCTAAATAGGCTTCTTTATTGTTGTGCATCATAACTAGCTCCTTTTGTTAAAGTTTAATGTTTTATTTCAAGCAACGATACTTGAACAGAATTTAACATAAGTCGGTATTTTTGTAAACGCATATTCCTGAACTTAATAAATATGCTATACTAACCGAATGCCTGAGGGGGACAAAAAGGCTATAAAAACCATCCAATTCGGCGAACATATAACTATTGATGGTTATGGAGGCAATTATGAGCTTTTAAATGATAAAGAAGTGGTTTCCTTTTTGCTGTCGGATTTAACTGATAAACTCGGAATGAAAATGCTTTCCAGGCCAATGGTGGTTTCGGCTCCCGGCAACTGGGCAAAAGATCCGGGAGGCTGGAGCGGAGTCGTGATCATTGCTGAAAGCCATGTGTCTGTACACACTTTTCCTAAACGCGGTTTTGTAAGCGCTGACGTGTATTCTTGCAAAAATGGATTAGATGTGCATAAAATTGTCGCTTATTTTGTAAAAACTTTTAAACTGTCCGACACGGAAGTCCATTTTATCAAACGCGGGACAAGATACCCGGCGGAGAATCTGATTTAATCTTAGGCTTATTTAGCTTTTAGATAAAAAATGAAAAATACATATATTAAAAAAGCTCTTTATTTTGCTGCTGAGAAGCACGATGGACAATATCGGCGAATTGGCAATAAATTGCCGTACATTATACATCCTGTAGAGGTCGCGTTTGGTGTATCAAGATATACAGACGATGAGGAAGTCATAGCATCGGCACTGCTTCATGATGTGCTTGAAGATTGTCCTGATGTGTGCATGAGATTTTTAAAAAAAGAATTTAATGGCAGGATTGCAAAAATAGTTAATGAAGTAACTGTTGCCGGAAAGTATTCAACATGGAAAGAAAAGATGGATATGTGTTTGGAAAAAACAAAAAAGGCATCAAAGGATGCGCTTATTATTATTGCGGTTGATAAAATAAGTAACATGCAAGATTATTTTGATTCTGTAAAAAGGAATGATCCGATAGTAAAAAGTTTTGGAGGAACTCCTGATCAATTTCGCTGGTATTATTCTGCAATAGAAAATATTCTTGCTTTCAAACTTGAGAAGCATGCAGTGGCAAAAGAATACTCTAAAATATGGAAATTGTGTAGAAAATAACAAAACCCGAGTTTAACATAAGGATTTTGTTATTAAAACTGCGGGTTTAGTTGGTGATATTTCATGCGGTGATATTGCTCATGTTGGGCTTCGTTCACTGCATGACGTCCTTTGGTTGTAATTTGTATTTCAAAAAGTGCATTATTCCTAAGCGCGACGAACTTAAGAAATTGTATGGTTTTACCATCAGGGCATTGGACCTTTTTTGGGTTTTTGAAATAATCGAGAGTAAGTTGTCCAGGCAACACTCGTGAAACCTCATCGAGAATCATGTATGCTTCTTTAACTGATTCTACAATGATGCGTATACCGTATATGTCGTGAATCAAGAAAATGTCAGGGATTTGCAATAACCTCATTTTCTTTTGCAGTGTCTCAGGATTTTTTATCCTAAAGGCTACAGTTGGGTTAGATATTACACGACTTGCAATATTGTATATTTCTTTTGCAAGCTTATCAATCGCAATGCCAATGCGTTCTTGGTACATCAAGACATTTTTATCTTTCATCTGGCACCTCCCTTTCTTTTTTGTGTCGGATTCGCCCCAACGGTTGCGTCTTGAATCATAGAAGATGAGACAAGCTTTCCATGCCCTTTTAAAAGGCCCAAAAAGCTTGTCTCATAAAAAATTGTTAAAGAACATAACCTATTGGCAGTGTACCCCCCCCTATTGCAAAAAGTCAAGGATGTGTTGTCCATTTTAAAAAGATAAGATATAATGTCTCATTATGAATACAAAACTTCCCACATTAGAGTTTATCCTCAAAAATTACAAAAACTTTAACGCTAGGGCGACTCGCGACGCGCTGATCGCCTACTGGAAACATTTGGAAAAAGGTGGCAAGATGTTTTTTGCAGTGGCTGGAGCAATGTCTTCTGCTCAGTTGGGTGTAACACTAGCACCGGCAATTCGTAAGGGATTAATCCACGGAATGTCGGTAACAGGCGCGAATCTGGAAGAATCTCTTTTTCGTCTCGTAGCGCATGATAGTTATAAAGATTTTCCTGATTATAGATATTTTACCAAAGAGGACGACACAAAAATTCTAGAGAATAAAATGCGCCGCGTAACCGATACCAGCATCCCGGAAGATGAAGCATTCCGCGCGGTAGAGAATCTTATCTTGCCGGTTTGGGAAAAGGCAACTAAAGAAAAAACGCGCAAGTTCTGGCATGAATATTTTTATGATCTTATTCAAGCAATAGATAAAAAAAAACACGAGGGAAAAGCTGAAGAATGCTGGCTTCTAGCGGCGGCCGAAAACAACATACCTATAGTGGTGCCCGGTTACGAGGATTCCACCTTCGGTAATATTTTCGCTTCCCATGTGAAACTGGGCCACGCTAGCGCAAATATTGCTAAAAGCGGTATTGAATATATGGGGGTCTTTTACGACCAGTATCAAAAACTTTCTAAGGGTCAAGGGATTGGTTTTTTTCAAATTGGCGGCGGTATTGCCGGAGATTTCCCAATATGTGTCGTACCATCCATTAAATACGACATGGAACTGCCGGTAAGGCCTTGGGCTTATTTCTGCCAAATTTCAGATTCGACAACTTCTTACGGCTCGTATTCTGGAGCAACTCCTAATGAAAAAATCACCTGGGATAAACTAACGAAAGACACTCCTATGTTTGTCATAGAGTCAGATGCCACTATCGTTGTCCCTCTCATGTTGACTGCCCTTATAGAGTGTAAGGAAAATCCAGTTTTGGCAAACAAATTGATAAAGAAATACACTTAAGAACCTAGATTAATTTCCCCCTAAACTTATGCGCTATAATCATGTAGGCTAGTTGAGCAGCGCCATATTCTGTCAAGGTTGAATCTCGCATTGGGGCAACCTCTGTAATATCAGCGCCAATGAGCCCGAAACTGTCTGCAGCACGTTCTATGAGCTCCAAACCATACCACCATTCCAAACCACCTTGCACGGCTGTGCCAGTGCCGGGCATATGCGCAGGGTCGAAACCATCGACGTCGATTGTTATATAAATATATTTTGTTTTAATAGATTCCAAAATTTCATCTATGCTTGGAATTTTTTTACCATTACCCCATTCAAAAACTTTTATGTTATTTTTTGGTTCATTAAAAAACTTGTATTCATCTTTGTAGTAGGTACGGACACCAACCTCCACAATATTATACCCGAGTTTGTTCGCATTACGCATTACACAGGAATGCGCCAAGTTAGTAGGATTTTTTTCATTGTAATCAGAATCATTTTCACGCAAGTCGCAATGCGCGTCTATATCCAGTATTGTCACATCTTTTGGATTTACCCTTTTTCCAAGGGCCTGTAAAAGCCCGAGCGACACTGAATGTTCTCCACCGGTCAACAAGATAAATTTGTTCTTATCTAAGATTTCTTCACACTCAAAGGTAATCTTGCTGAGAGCCTTTTCGGGTGAAAGCAAATTAATGTTACCAAGGTTTTTCTGTCCTATCCTTATCTTATCTGTGAGTTGTATTTTATATGTGCGATCAAAAAGCTCAAGTTTTGAGTCAAGCATTTTGATGATAGCTTTTGGACCATTTTTTGTTCCTTTCATACTTGAAACCGTTCTTTCATAAGGGACACCAATAATAACCACGTCTGCGTCGTTTATTTCCTTTACATTTATGATTGAATCTATCATTTCAGAAGTATATCAAATCTAGGCACAAAAAAACACTTTGAATTTATTCTAAATTTTCTTTTATGTTATAATAGTAGTATGGATAAGAAGTCAAAAATCTTGGTGGTGATTTTTATCGCGATGATGTTGGTTTCTGTTTTCTTTACTTATAAACGATCTTTCCTTGATCATAATTTTTCAATTATTCAAGAAGAAACAACTGGAGAGGATCAATAATTTATGTCAAACTGGTTTCTTTTAGCGTTAATAGCGCCAATTCTCTGGAGTATAGTTAATCATATTGATAAGCACATTCTATCTAAGTATTTAGAAGGAAGGGGGGTAGGTGCAATATTGATTTTTTCTTCCCTCTCCTCGATAATTGTGTTGCCATTCCTGGCTATCTTTTATCACTCAGAAATATTTAGTATTTCTTTTACAGATTTTTTCGCTTTATTTATTATCGGTCTTTTGAGCGCATCAGGTTTTTATTTTTATTTAAAGGCAATGGAGGTAGAGGAGGCTTCAGTGATAATCCCTCTATTTCAATTTGACCCTGTTTTTGGCTACCTTCTAGGCTATTTTATTTTAAGAGAATCCCTTACTGTACACCAAATTTTATCTTCGGTACTAGTTTTAGTAGGCATTATATTGCTTTCTGTTGAAGTTGATATTGGTAATAAGTTTAAATTGAAGAAAAAAGCTTTAGTTTTAGTAGCCATTTCTTCTTTCTTATTTGCTTTAAACGGTGTTTTGTTTAAAAAATTTGCTTTGGTGAATACTTTTTGGGTTTCAATTTTTTGGCAATATGTGGGATTAACTGCTTTTGGAATTTTGGTTTTAATTTTTTATAAAAAATTTAGGCAAGATTTTATCATGATGGTTACTACACCAAGATTGAGAATCTTATCGCTTAATGTAATAAGTGAGATTTTATATATTATTGGCGGCTTGGCAAATAATTTTGCATTACTGATTGCGCCAGTAGCACTTGTATTTGTGGTGAATAGTTTTCAACCACTTTTCGTCTTTATCGCAGGTGTTTTATTCACAATATTTGTTCCAAAGTTCTCATCAGAAAAAATATCCCGAGGTCATTTTTTTCATAGATTAGTTTCTATTATTATTATACTAATGGGTAGTTATTTGTTATACTTATCGTCAAGTTAATTTTATGGAACAACTTTGCCCATGGGAATCTGCTCAATATTTTATTTATTCAAGTAATGTACCTACTCTCTTTTTCTATTCCCACACTCCAGCAATAGTTGTCGCTTTATTTGCAGGCCTTTTTGTATTTTACAAAAGCGGCAAATCTAAAATTGGGGCTTCTCTTCTTGCTATCAGTATCTTGTTTTCCTTATGGTCTATATTTGATTTGATAATATGGGCCACCAACCGTCCCGATGTTGTACTCTTCTATTGGTCCCTTCAAATATTATTAGAGCCGTTAATATACCTCCTATGTTTCTACTTGGTGTACCTTTTCATCAAGAACAAAGATTTGGATTTCAGATGGAAGCTTGGGGGGATCTTATTCTATCTGCCGGTAGTGATACTCTTACCAACTTCTCAAAATCTAATCGGCGTATACGTGGATTATTGTAACGCAGTAGAGGGCTTCATTGCCCAGTATTTCACTTACATTCTAGAAGCGATGTTCATCTTACTTATTTTATTTCTGACTATTCTAGAGTATAGAAAAATCGCTCAAGCGGCTAGAAGAAAAGAAATTGTGTTCTTTTCTTTGGGAATCATGGTGTTTCTGGCGGCTTTTTCTTCTGGCAATATAATTGGGAGTTTTACGGAAAACTGGAATTTAGCACAAGCAGGTCTGATAGGTATGCCTATATTTATCGGATTTCTGGCTTATTTGGTTGTTCGTTTTCACACTTTCAACATTAAACTCTTTGCCACACAAGCACTGGTATGGGGTCTTTCAATACTGATCGGCTCTCAGTTTTTTTTCATCAGAAATCCGATCAATCGGATTTTAAACGGCTTTACTCTTGTCGCAGCAATAATCTTCGGATATTTTCTCATTAAATCCGTTAAAAAAGAAATAGAGCAACGTGAACATATTGAAAAACTCAATATTAGCTTGCGAGACCTCATCAAGCAAAGGGAAAGCTTGGTTCATCTTATTACCCACAAAGTTAAAAGTTCGTTCACTCGCACCAAATTTATTTTTGCCGGCATGCTGGATGGAACTTTCGGAAAAATTTCGCCGGAAATTCAAAAGAGGGCCGAACAGGGTCTGGAGTTTGACAACGGAGGCATCCAAACCGTTGATCTGGTATTGAACGTCGCTAATTTGCAGAACGGTCTGATCAAATATGATATGAAAAATATTGATTTCAGGGATATCGTGGAAAAAACGATAAGTGAAAAGAAAATTTCCGCTGAGGCGAAAGGGTTGAAAATAGAATCAGAAATAAAAGACGGTGTTTATAATGTATTGGGCGACACTTTTTGGCTGAAGGAAGTGGTCAACAACTTAATCGACAATTCCATCAAATACACAAAAGCCGGAAAAATAACAGTCAATCTCGAGGATGGCAATGGAAAAATTAAGCTTTCCGTCAAAGACACGGGAATAGGGATAACCGAGGAAGATAAGAAAAATTTATTTAAAGAAGGAGGACGAGGTAAGGATTCGGTCAAAATCAATGTGGACAGTACGGGTTATGGGCTTTTCACCGTAAAAATGGTTATCCAGGAGCATAAAGGAAAAGTTTGGGCAGAATCGGAAGGCGAAGGTAAAGGTTCGGCTTTCTACGTGGAAATGGACGCGGTATAAAAAAGAGTAGATTTGAAATAAATTTGTGTATGATTTTGTCTTATGTTAGAATATTCTTATGGAAGTACTTGATAAAAAATTGCAGAAACAAGTTCGGATTGTTTCAAAAAGACTCGGCGTGCCAGTAGGTGAAGTCTTCAGGCGGGCTGTTTCAAGCTATATAGGTAATGTTGAAGAGATTATAAATCTTCAAAACGAACTTCGCGCGTGGGATGTTTTGTCAGCGAAGACTATGCGCAAGCATAATTTCTAACATGAAACCCGGTGAAGTGTGGATTGTGGATATCCCAGAACTTGGTACTCATGAACAAAGTGGTATCAGACCGGCTGTTATTGTGTCATCTGTGGCAAAAACAATAGCAACCATCATCCCATTCACTAGAAATAAGTCAGCGCTCCGATTTCCATATACCCTTTCTATTCTACCGACCAAGAAAAATGGCTTGTCATCAGCATCTATCGCTCTTGTTTTTCATATTCGCGCTCTTGATAGCAGTTTTCTTAAGAAAAAAATCGGTGAGCTCGATAAAAAAGATTTTGTTTTGATTAGAAAAGAAGCGCGACGATTGATTGGATAAAGTCTGGGCAGAATCGGAAGGCGAAGGCAAAGGTTCGGCTTTCTACGTGGAAATGGACGCAACCCCCAAAGAACTAAAGGCTATTTTTAGTGTTTAATTTATCAAGATATCTCTGCAGGATAAGAGCCGCGGCAGAAGCATCGATGCGGCCGCTCTTTATTTGCTTCACTTTGCTGTGCGCTTGTGACTGGCTTAGAGAGGCTTTATCGTTCTTAGAGCGTCTCGCTTCCACTGAAGTCAAAAATTCTTTTTGCTTGTGTACCGGCAATTTGAATTTTTCCCGCAATTCTAAAATAAAAACTTCGATCCGCGCCGAGAGCGCGTTTAATTTTCCGGAAAAATCCACCGACTCCCCTATCACAATCTCGCCTATATTTTCTTTTTTAATTATCTCGCCGAGTTTTTGAAAAGTATTCGCATCGTTAAGTAAAATTTCTTTCGGGAAGGCCAGAGTATGATTTTCGTCTGAAATTGCCAGTCCTATTCTTTTTGTTCCATAGTCAATGCCAAGAATTTTCATGTCGAGTATAGTAACATGAATATATTTTTTTGGTAAGATTTGTGGTATACTGGATGAGTGACTGAGCAATATAAAAGAAACCCGAATACTAATTGTTTTGTCTGTAAAAAAGAAATTTACAAAAGGCCAAGTCAGATACAAGCATACAAAGGTAAAGCATTTTGTAGTTTAGTTTGCTACGGAATATCGAACCGGAAAGAAAAACCATGTCTCATTTGTGGAAAGCTAATTTTGGCTGGTTTGAATAAAAAAACCTGTAGCCGAACATGCGCCAATAAATCAAGGGAAGGCATAAAATACAAAATCGGCAGACCAAAAGACAAGGCGATATTATTTCGAAATTTGAAGTTAGTACTATTAAAAGAAAGAGGCATGAAATGCGGACGATGCACTTATAGTAAGTATGAAATACTACAAGTTCATCATAAGGATAGAAACAGAAACAACAATAATTTAGCAAACTTAGAGCTTATCTGTCCGAACTGTCATTATGAAGAACACTATTTTAAGAAAAGTTGGTTGAAAGATAAAGTTGAAAAATTGGCCAAAAAAGATATACTAGATTGACTCCAGTAAGGAGGGCTCGCCTAATGGTCTGGCAGTAGTCTTGAAAACTACCGGGATAAAACCCTTAGAGGTTCGACTCCTCTGCCCTCCGCCAGAAAAAAAGCGCCCTGTTCTCATCAGTGCGCCTTCGCAAGTCTCCCGGATTGTTTTTTTCATGAGAAAATCCAGCGAAAAACCAAATGATTGAGCCGTGGCCTTACCTTCTTCTCCTGCGCTTCGATCTTGCCGCGCAGACAGAAGTATTTGCTCAACAACTTCCTCCTTGTGGCGAGGACTGCTTTGTTGAGATTATCCTGCCTCTGGTTGATATAAAGGCAGAAAAGAAGAAAAGGCCTACAGACTCTTCGGTAGTAGATAAGTTTCACTACCGAACCAATGAAAACAAAGAACGATTTCATATTTAAACTCTATCATAAATTAAATCTTCAACAAAATCAGAACCAACAAAACAAGGGCGCCGGTTAAACCGTCGCCCCTCTTGTTTTAACGAGTTGAGGGACTAGCTCAACTGTTAGATTTGCCGAAACTCCTTCTCGTTTCGGCGATTGAACGGCGGTCAATTTTGACCGAACCGTAATTTTGTTTTTTTCGCCGGCGGAATAAGATCCCGCAGAAGAATATGGACTTGTCAACAGGACGGTCCCCCGTCCCGGCTGGTTTTTGGACTGCTTTGGTCTTCATAATAAGCCCTCCAGGCGATCGGTCGCCGCGTTTCCAACTAGCACTTCCTCTTCGATAAGGGTCGTACCCTCGGGGACATTCGAGAATTGCTCGAACGTATCGTCGACGATTTCTCCCGCGCTGTCGACTAAAAACTTCTGAATTGAGAACATGGTAATTAAGAGTTTCAGGTTGATTCTACCAACGTTTACCAAACAGGGGCATGCTCCCGCACATCCCGCAATGACAAAGATCCTATCAGATTATGATTATACACCTAAAATCATAATCTGTCAATCAAGCAAAATTGTGGCTGATGATATAATTAGCCCATGGACAAGCTCGAATGGTCGGCTTTGGAATACGAGGAGAAAGAACGAAGCGCCGACTGGTTCTGGGCGCTCGGAGTTATTGTGGTAACCAGTTCAGTCGCTTCAGCTATTTACGGTAATTATTTTTTTGCCGCCCTTCTTTTTTTAAGCGGTTTACTATTGGGATTTTTCGCAGTCAAAAAACCGGAAATAGTTTTTTACCAACTGAACAATAGAGGACTGAAGGTAAGAACGCATTTATACCCTTACGAAAACATAAAATCTTTCTGGGTGCAAATAGATTTAACCGGAGAAACAAAATTGAAGCCTATTCTTTTTATAAAATCGGAAAGGGCTTTTATGCCAATCCTTGCAATCCCAATAGAAGACACGGTGGCTTCCGATATTCGCTCCGTAATGCTTTCAAAAAATGTAGCAGAAGAAGAAATGAGAGAACATGCGTCTCTAAAAATAATGGAGTTGTTGGATTTTTAATCTTACTTTTGTTTTCCATATAAAACTGCTAATCTGAAAGAACTGCCCTCGTCGTTCAACGGATAGGACGCAACTTTGCGGAAGTTGAAATGCAGGTTCGATTCCTACCGATGGCACATCAATGAACTTTTGGAGTACAAATCCTTAAGTTGTCCTTTGTTTCCAATATCTTTTTGAGGTTCTAACATATCCTGTATTCTTTTGT
>CAYIUM010000001.1:14680-20899 GCA_964366675.1 uncultured Candidatus Saccharibacteria bacterium | reverse complement strand
GAACTTTGTACTTTTCCGCCAAAACCGACCCCGTTCACTATTGTACAACCTATTTCATCACAAACTAAAACTTCAGGAGATGGAATATTGTCGGTATGGCGATCCCCTCCTTTGGCAAAAATATGCGGACGAAGAGCTAAAATGTCTTTGCTTATGCTTATATCTTTCGTATTTTTCTTGTGACTGCTTAAAATAACTTTATCCACCGGCTTGAAGGCCTCAATGATTTCTTTTCGTTCATGCTCAGGCATGAAAGCGTATCCTTTTTTTAATTTCAGCCAATTGTCGTTATTGATCACTACCACCAGTTTATCGCCAAGCTTTTTCGCTTCCCTGAACAATCGGACATGACCAATATGAACGGGATCAAATCCTCCGCTAACCATCACTACTTTTTTAGAAGAAGATTTTCTTTTCATGATATTGTTATAACATTATACTTTTGTTCTTGCCCAAAATCAATCGCCGTGAAATAATGAATTTATGTCAGTCAAAAATGCGGCAGAAATCCTCGTTCAATGCCTAGAAACAGAAGGTGTGCGATACATTTTCGGAGTGCCAGGAGAAGAAAATTTAACATTTTTGGAAGCAGTTCGAAAGTCAAAAATAACTTTCATTACAACTCGCCACGAACAAGCCGCAGCTTTCATGGCGGCGACTTTTGGCCGGATGACGGGCAAAGTCGGGGTTGCGATGTCTACACTTGGTCCTGGAGCCACTAATTTACTCACAGGCGTGGCTTATAGTCAGTTGGGTGGATTTCCTCTTTTAGTTATTACTGGGCAAAAACCGCTAAAAAAGAGCAGACAAGGAAAATTTCAAATCGTTGATATTGTCTCAATGATGAAGCCGATCACGAAGTTTTCTGCAACCATCACTTCAGGCGATCTTGTGCCAAGTATGATAAAAGAAGCTATCAGGCTGGCCAAAACCGAACGCCCCGGCGCGGTGCACTTAGAATTGCCTGAAGATATTGCATTAGAAATATGTAACAGCATTCCGCTTGTCTCTTCTAAAACTAATTATCCCTCTGCGAACAAAAAAGATGTCAGTGAAGCTATTGCGATAATTGAAAATTCAAAGCATCCAATAATTATTTTAGGCGGAGCAATGAATAGGAGCCCTATACGAAAAGAGCTTAAAGCGTTTTTTAAAAAAACAGGCATCCCTTTTGTTTCCACTCAAATGGGTAAAGGAGCAATGGACGAAAATTCTCCGCTTTATATTGGCACCACAGCCTTATCTGGAGGAGAATATGTACATCAGGCATTACGTTCTGCAGACACAATTATTCTAGTCGGACACGATGTCATTGAAAAACCTCCGATTATTTTAACTCCTGAGACCTATAAAAATAGCAGGATCATTCATATTAATTTGTTTATTTCTAATTCAAAGGGTATTTATATTCCTACTCATGAGGTTATAGGAGATATTTCTCGTACTATTATGACTTTTACAGAAAAAATAAAAATTAATCCTTCTTGGGATTTTAGTTACTTTTTAAAAGTACGAGATGAGATAAAAAAAGCTGCTCTCAAACTTTCAAGGTTGCCAGATTTTCCATTTAGACCAGAAAGAATTATTTCAGATATACAAAAAGTATTACCTCCCGACGGAATTCTTGCTCTAGATAACGGAATGTATAAGCTTTATTCTGCTCGTACTTTTATCACCAAAGAACCGCATGGAATTCTTTTAGATAATACGCTTGCGACCATGGGCGCAGGTCTGCCTTCCGGTATTGCCTTAAAAATTTTATACCCAAACAAAAAAGTGTTAGTTGTCGCCGGTGATGGCGGAATAATGATGAGTATTGGAGACCTAGAGACTGCCGTGCGACTAAAAATTGACCTTGTTGTACTTATATTAGATGACTCAGGCTTTGGGATGATTCGCTGGGAACAAAAAGAGCTTAATTTACCTCCATTTGGGCTTTCTTTTAATAATCCTGATTTTATAATGCTAGCCAAGAATTTCGGAGCAACTGGACATAAGATTGATAAGATAAAAGACTTTGCGTCGATACTACAAAAAGTACTTGATTTAAAAGGAGTGCATATTATCGCTTGTCCAATAAATTATAATAAGGCGAATGAAGCTTTAGAAAAGATAAAACATAGTATAATCAAGTAATGGCAATCCAATCAAAAAATCCGGCAACTCTTGAAATCTTAAAAACTTTTAAAGAAATCTCCGAGAAAGAGCTTGAGGCAAAAATCGCTAAAGCGCAAGAAGCTTTCCAAAATTGGAAAGGCACGACTTTCCAAGAAAGAAAAAAATTGATGCTGAAACTGGCGGACTATTTACGCAAGCACGTTAAAGAATTTTCACTCCTGCAAACCCTTGAAATGGGAAAAACAATTTCCTCGGGTCCGGCTGGTATAGAGAAATGCGCTTCGCTTTGCGAATATTACGCGGATAACGCTGAAAAAATACTGCAACCGGAAAAAATAAATAGCGAAAAGGGAGAAAATTTTGTGGAGTTTGATCCGCTCGGAATTATTTTAGCCATTATGCCGTGGAATTTTCCATTCTGGCAAGTTTATCGTTTTGCCGTGCCGGCCATCATGGCCGGCAATGTCGGACTGCTCAAACACGCGTCCAATGTTCCGCAATGCGCCGAATTGATTGAAAAAAGTTTTCGCGAAGCAGGATTTCCGGAAGGCGTTTTCCAGAATCTTTTGATCGGCTCCGGACGGGTAGAAAAAGTTTTGCGCGATTCCAGAGTAAAGGCGGTCACTTTGACCGGAAGCGAAAAAGCGGGGGCAGATGTGGCGCGCATTGCCGGAGAAGAAATTAAAAAAAGCGTCCTTGAGCTCGGCGGCAGCGATCCGTTTATCGTATTTCCGGACGTGGATATAGCGCATGTCGCCAATCAAGCGATTATCGCCCGCTTGCAAAACAATGCCGGGCAGAGTTGTATTTCGGCCAAAAGATTTATCGTGCATAAAAGCATCAGTGAAAAATTTACCAAGGAGTTAGTCAGCCAAATTTCGAAATTAATAGTCGGCGATCCTCTCCTTCCCCAAACAAATATCGGTCCGTTGGCGACTGAACAAATTCTTCTGGAGGTTGCCAAGCAAGTGAAAAAATCCGTCGCTCTTGGAGCGAAAATCGAATACGGAGGAAAGCGCAAAGACGGCTTGGGGTATTTTTATCTACCTACGGTATTGACTAAGGTGAAAAAAGGCATGCCAGTGTATGATGAAGAAGTTTTCGGACCTGTTTGGCCAGTTATCTCTTTTGAAGATGAGGAGGAAATGATAAAAATTTCCAATGATACTCCTTATGGCCTCGGCGCTTCGATCTGGACCAAAGATATAAAAAAAGCAAGATATCTCGTCCCTAAAATAGACGCGGGAAACGTATTCCTCAACGGCATTGTAAAATCCGATCCCCGCGCGCCGTTCGGAGGAATAAAAAAATCAGGCTTCGGCCGAGAACTTTCACACTACGGAATAAAAGAATTCGTGAACATTAAAAACGTTTCTATCGCTGAATAATTCGGTTGCGAATAAGTACCCCAATAGGCCTTGGCAAGTACAAATTGTACACAACTATTATGCAATAACCAACACGGCATATTTGCGCTATAGCGCAAATATGCCGAGCGTGAACTTCATTCAAATGTGCTTTCTTTTCCTGTATATGCTTTCGCTAATTTAAATATTTTTAAATGATCTTTCAAACCAATTTCTTTGACATAATCTAAAAATTCTTTCGGTAACGGCGAAGGACCAACCCACACACTTTTTTGAATCATCATGTAATCAAAATTTTTTAATTGTCTGCGAAACCAATCTCTTTCCTTCTTTTTCTCTTCTATGACGTCATACATCAAAATCAAATTTTTAGGCGAATTTTTCGTAAAGGGGGAAGAAAAAGCGGTATGATAAAAATTTTTCTTCCGATTGGCCTTTTTTATGCGATCTCTTTTGTTTTCGCGAAAAACTGGAAGTCCAAAAGCATTGACCTTCATTCCTTTGTAGTAAGCCATTCGTTAATTATACACCAATGGCATATTTGCGCTATAGCGCAAATATGCCATAGTGTTATTCCGTGTTATTGTCCCAAAATCAGAAAACCCCTTGCCAGATAAAATGACTGCGTGTTGTGCTAGGCAAGACCTAATGCAGTGCCTTCTTCTCTAGCATTGCTCGTTTGATCGCGAGCCTTTTTTTGGTCTTGTGAGAATGTTTTGATTTCTTTTTAGGACTAAGGGTTGTACCTCTTTTTGCCATGTTTGTCATTATAGCATAGAATATCATCATGAGTTATAAGTTTTTCACTAATTCGGAAAAAGCTTGGAAAATAATGTTCGAAACCGTGTCGGGCGCCCGAAAATCCATTTATCTGGAAATGTATATTTTTCAGGATAAGGTTGAAGATTTCGACTTTTTTAATCTGTTGAGAGAAAAGGCAAAACAGGGTTTGCGGGTTAAGTTGATATTTGATTCTTTCGGCAGTCCCGATTTGACCGGCAGCACTGTGAGAGAGCTTGAAGAGGCCGGAGTGGAAGTGCTTTTGCTAAGTGATTTTATTCACCGCATGCACCGAAAGGTTTTAGTGGTAGATGAAGATATTGCCTTTATTGGGGGGGTAAATCTCCAACAAAATTCAAGGTTCTGGAATGACATTGTGGTCCGAATGACCGGCAACAGTTTGGTTAAAAAGACAGTTGTGTCTTTTGCCAAGTCTTACGCCAGCGCCGGAGGCCGAGATCCTATCCTGCTCGGAAAAAACAATAGAATCAGCTCGGCCAAAGCGGATTCTTGGATAGTGGACCATTCTCCGATCAGGAGAAAGTTTTATTTCAAAAGAATTTATAAAAAATATCTGAACGAGGCGCAAAATAATATTATTTTGACTACTCCATATTTTATTCCCAAACGCTGGCTTTTCAACACGCTTCATAAAGCGACAGCACGCGGGGTAAAAGTGGAAATCTTGGTGCCGAAAAATACGGATCATTTTTTTATTGACCGGGTAAATTATTTTTATATCTACAAGCTTTCTAAGCTGGGCGTGAAATTTTATATGGAAGAAAAAATGAACCACGCCAAAATGATTATCATAGACAATGAGAAAGCCATGGTCGGATCCCCCAACCTTGATTTTTTTTCTTTTGATTTCAACTCGGAAGTGGGAGTTTTCTTTAAAGACTCGGAAGCAGTTTCCAAACTTTTGGAAATCGTGAAAGAATGGAAAAAAGATGCTGTTTTATTCGACTACAAAATCCACAAACCCAAATGGTTTGATTATATTTTGTCGCCGATCATTAATTTGTTTTCCCTTTTTACCAGAATTTTCCTGGACTAAATCGAAATAAGTTCAATTATTTTTCCTTTTTTAGTATCCCAAAGCCCAGCAAAGAAAGACAGAGGACGATGAATGCTTGGATCCAATAAAGCACCATCGGAACCGCCACACCGGCGATGTGAACCGTCCAACCGGAAAGCAATCGGGAAATATGGGCAATACCGATTAGTAAAAATATCCAAGAAGTGATTAAGATAAAATTATTCTTTGTCATATTGATACCTTGATTATATCACCATCATTTTAATTAGTAAACCATAATGGCCATTTACTCGTTTCTGCTCTTGTAAAAGTAGAAAAGGGCTAGTGGCGCTGCCCAATTGGCGGAACGCTCAACAAAATCTAGCCATCCTACGCCCACTAACGGCCTTACTAATGCCGTCCAAAAACCCCAGAAAGTTGCCCAAAGCAAAACGGGCTTAATGGTAGGTTTCCAAAGAACGATTATGGCGACAATAACATCAAGCACGCCAATAATACTCAACAGCGTTGTGGCTGTAGCGCTATCTACATAAATCATCTGGCTAATCCATTTTATCCAGTCAGCCTTACCGCCTATCGCCAGCAAGCCGTGTCCGGCAAACTCTCCCGCTATGCCGATGCGGAGAAGCCATTCAACTTTTTTTTCGTTAGTCATAAAAAATATAAAAATAATAATCTACTAATTATACAACACTAAAAGACCTATTAAAATAGCCAGAAGCACCAAGAATCCCAGGGTGAAGGAAAACAAGTGCACTGCTTCTTTTTTCTGCCCTTCAACATAAAGCAAAATGGGTTTGAGAAGCACCAGCGAAGCCGTAATGCAGGCGGAAATTATAAAAACCATCAAGAATAAAGCAGGATTAAGCCAACTCCTTGAATCTGACTCGAACCAGTTATGTAAATTATTCATAA
>CAYIUM010000001.1:0-14670 GCA_964366675.1 uncultured Candidatus Saccharibacteria bacterium | reverse complement strand
AAGCAAGCAGAACCACATACAAAACAACTCCCACGGCGCTAAGAAAAGCCCTTTCTAAAAGATTTTTTTTGTTCATAATTTTAATAATATATCATAATTCAACGATGAATGCATCCGGCTCAACAGTATGGCTAGAATGAAATACAGCATTTTGCTTTTGCACATACCAAAATTCTACCATAAAACCCGCCAGCCTCTGGCGGGTTTGTTTTTCAGCCCCCCACTTCCCGTCGGACCCTCGCTTGGATTGACGAATTTTTTGGCGGCACTATCCCTGTTCTGGAAAAGGTACGTCTGGAAATGACCAAGTTGTCTCGTCCCACTCTTTGTTTGACTCATTAAATCTATAACTCTTGGTAAAGGTTACTGATATATCCCGATTTTGAATATCTGCTTTTACTACAACGTCAAGAATTGCCTCGGTATTATTTTTATTACTCCCGTATTCTCCTTCCAAAAAATCAAAACCCGCATCCGTCCTCTTTATAGAACTCTTGGCAAATGGGTGGAGATGGGAAGGAACACGATAGGGGCCGATTTGATATTCTCGTCCTTCTGTTTTTAATTTCATTTCCACCAAGGCGGGAGTGTTGGAGCTGTTTAGAAACCAAAAATAAGTTTTTTGGCGATTTTTATCAAAAATCATATTAACAGTAACCGATGGCATCATCTGGTTTTCCACCATCTTTTCGTTTGCTTCCGCAGTCCTTGCTATCCAGATTAAGGAGAACCCTACTAGAAGAGTAGAGAGTATTTGTGCAGCGGCATTCCAATCGAAATTCATAACACTAGACGAAAAAACAATCTGTGGAAAAGCAAATGATCCGCTATTTTGCCGAAGTAGAAAATACCAAAGAACATAAATAAAAATCAGGAGTAAAATAAATTGAACAAAATAATACCAGAGATGGTACTTTTTCCACCTACTCAAATATTTAGAATTGCTAAGTTGTTCTTTTCTCAAAAAGTTAAAGAAATCCTTGTAGATTTGACGCGCGTAAGATGCAACAAGTCCATATAAGAAAATAACCAGTCCAATGAAAAGTAGGGGTAAATTTTGCTGTGTGGCCGCAATCAGTGAGAAAAATATACCAAAAATTAAAACGGCTAGTGGAATAAAAATCACAAAATCCCTCAAAAGTTTAAAAAATTCGTTCATAAAATTATTACTTGCTTCTCATATAGCATTGGCAAAGCGTCTTGTCTCATACGAAATTTTGTGCCGTGATTGTGCCCAGTGCGAGCGTCGAAATCCACGAGAATTTTTCCCTCATCCAACGCTTTCAAAAATCCCTCAAAATTAAACTTCTGCAGCATCATTATTTTCGTGTAGTGATAAAATTCTTTTTTCCCCACGATTTTCACTTCGGCCTGAACATAAAAAGCGTTGAGTAGTTTTGTTCCGGCTTTGTGTTCCAAATCGTCAAAACCCCAGTATGGTTGAGGGTCAAGCTCGCCAAGACTGACGCGCTTTTTTACCGACTCAACCCATGCTTTGTGTCGCAAGTCAGCACTCTTTGCGTCAAACGAAATCAAAATCTTCCGTTCTTTCCGATCAATGACAACTTTGAAACCACGATCGCTTCGCGATTGTCCGTGGATTGTTTGCCGGAAACTCATTTCTCCTTTCGGATATTTCTTGCCGTCCTCTTGATGTGCCCAGCCATATTTTGGCAAAAGCACTTGTGGCACGAAGCGAATTGCGCGCGGCGAGGGTTCAATATGGAAAAGCGTTGTGAGTGAAGTAGAATTAAGGCGTTGCGCTTTTAATTCCCACTCTGCGGCATTCGGAATTGGCAAATTATTTTCTTTTATACCGAGCAAATCCTCAAGCGTGTTGCCGATACCACCGGCATTTCCTCGCCGCGCGTTCGCAATAAAGCCCATCGCTGATATTTCTTTCAGCTTGGCTATTAGTTCAGGCTTTGTATAAGTTTTAGGTTTGTTTTTCATATGTAGGTTGGAAAAGTTTAAATTGCGATTGGTGCTGTTTTATTCTCTTATTTGCCATATCGCAATACTCTGGCGAAATATCAATCCCGATATAATCTCGTCCAAAGTTTAGTGCAGAAATTGCTGTTGTGCCCGAGCCCATAAATGGGTCTAGAACAATCTCGGCTTCCGTTGAACCGACGATTCTATCAATTAAACTAACGGGAAAGGCGGCGGGATGGTCGTTGTTCATCTCCTGCGTAAATTCCCAAACATCACCATGAGCGTTTGCTTTTGTTTTCAAACTAAACTTTGGCTTTGCGATTAGATAGATAACCTCGTAAGTCGGCAAGAAATAACCGGGGTTAAAATTGAAGCCACCTTTCCGTTTCCAAATGATAATTTGCCGAACGGGAAAACCGCTCACGATGTCTTGGCGGTCTTGCAATAAGCCGCCCTGCACACGCCACTTGTGATTGTAGAAAATCGCTCCGTCCTCCGGTATTAAACGCAACATTTCAGTCAGGCAATCCCTTTGCCACTTCACATATTCATCGTGTGGCATACAATCGTTGTGGTGGGTATATCCTTTTTGCAGAGCGGCATTTGCCCACTTACCACCGCGTCCGTCTTTCATTCCATTTCCGGTTGAATTCTTGAGATTATAGGGTGGCGAAGTTATAATCAAATTCACCGAGCCGTCCGGTAACTCTTTCATAACATCAACGGCGGAGCCGCAGACGATTTTATTGAGATATTTATTTTTGAAATCTTTTTTAGTCATAACTATTTTTTCAAAAGGTCATCAATTGAAACACTAAAGGTTCTACTTCTCTAGAATTTCCCATACCCTCAAATCCTACCACTTTTAGGCACAAAAAACAGCTTCATCAGAAACTGTCAGCCCTTGGAGGTTTTTACAGAACTCGCAGAGAAATACGGCGGGAGTATAATAAGGACATGGAAAACATTTTATTTTTTGTAGCGGGGATTGCACTCGGGATGTGGATTAACAAGCGAACCCAAAAAAACGGCGGGGAAGCCGGCTTGGGACAGCAGGCGGAGAAAAACGCGCGGAAGAAGGACATCATGGCTCTCTTTGATTCAAAGGAAGAGATTACCAACAATGATGTGGAGCGCGGGCTCGGAGTTTCGGACCGGAGCGCGACGCGGTATCTGGAAGAATTGGAGCAAGAAGGCAAAATCGCGCAAATCGGCAAAACAGGCCGCGCTGTCTCCTACCGCCGCATGAAATAAGTTCCCCAAACCCGCCAGCCCGTTGGCGGGTTTGGGTTTTTTGCTCCGGGGGTAGGGGTATCTCCCTCGACTAAATTTTTTGCCGTCGCAAAAAATTTGTCTGGGCACCGACTCATTGATTTTTATTGCTAAAAAAATCATATTCCGTCGTTCGATCACCTACCCGCAAGTGAAGCAGTTCACTTGCTCGCCCGGAAGCATAAAACAAAAAGCCCATACAAAAGTATGAGTTTTTTGTTTTTGCTCGGTATTGTGGACGACTTTCGAACGATTGATTGGGTTCGTGAGTATCCTTTTCCTAGTATAGCATTAGCTGAAATAAAGTCACTTTTAGCATATTAAACTAATAGATAAACATTTTAATAAAGTTCAGTAAGTAATTTTTTAATAAACACAGTGATAAATATAAAAGAAAATAAAAATAGTAAAACGCTTTTAAGACACAAACTACTATTAAAGAAAATCTCTGAAAATCTAGGGAAAGAGGGGGATGCTAGTGTTGCTGTCGGTAAAGCTATGAGAGATCTTGGTTATTCTTCATCCTATGCAAATAACCCACAACAATTAACTAAAACTAAAAGCTGGGATGTTTTAATGAAGTCCACCCTAGATGATGAAATACTTATAAAACATCATTTAGAACTTTTGGAAGCAAAAGAAGTAAAAAACTTTGTTTTTCCTAAAAAAATGAAAGATAAAGAAATAAATGAATGTTTAGAAAGTGCTGGATTAAAAGTTGTTGTAATTCAAGAATCAGTAAAAGGTAAAATAGCTTTTTATTCTGTTGGTAATACTAGGGCAATGAAAGATGGACTTGATATGGCCTTTAAGTTGCGTGGATTGTATTCTCCGGAGAAACATATAAATAAGTTTGAGGGATATTCTAAAGAAGCATTGATAGAAAGTATTTTATCAAAAATTGCCCCAAAGAAAGCTATTTAATCCCAACAAATCACAGCTCTTTCGCCTATTTCATTTGAAATAATATCAGTTATAGAAAATAAATCTCCTATCCCATCAATAAGCCCAGCATCCAAAGCTCCTTGTCCATCAAGAGAAGTTCCATCAGCAAGTTCACTAACATCTTGCCCTAGAAGATTTCTATTTATAGCAATTTCTGAAACAAAAGTTTCGTGGTCTTGCTTTATACTTTTAACCCAAAGATTTTTCTCTTCTTGTGATAATGGTCTATGAGGACTACCTACATCTTTATATTTTGTAGAAGTTATCTCAACATAGGTGTAGCCCTCCATTTTATCTTTCTTTGTTTGATCTAAATATGAAGCAGTAATGCCTATATCCCCAACAGAAGAAAGTGGAGAGGCATAGATAGCATTTGCTCCGGTAGCGGCTAAATATGAAGCAGACAGCCCCACAGAGCGTATAACAGCGATGCTTGGCTTGGTTAAGGACTTTAACGCATTGGCTATTTCCTCTCCGGCAAAGATGTTGCCATCAACTGAATCAATGGATACTAATACCGCTTTTATTTCTGGATTTTGTTCAGCCAAGATTAAGTTACGAACAATCTCATCTGATGAAGCTCCAACTTTCTTTCCATCAATGACTTGTCCAGCAGAACTACCTAAATATCCCTCTATTTTGATCAAGACGACATTACAGCCACCTATGCTGGCCTTTTTATAAAATCTACCTACCGGAGAAAAAGAACCAGCAATGAAAGCAAGAATAGCAATCAAAACTATTAGAGCTACTGACTTCTTTTTGGTTATTGTTATATGGTCGTTCATATTTAATCACACTCAATTTCTCCTCCACCTACATCCACAGAAGCAGTTCGGTGGCAATTTGACGGAAGAGGTGGAAATGAATCAAAGATAAGGCCTACTAGAATAATTAAAAGAATGATAATGATTATTGTTTTAGGTTCAAGTTTGTCTTTCATTTTAATTAAAAATAATTATTGGTAATACGAAAACTAAAAAGATAAATCCATAAATCAGTAAGTATGTATTCACTACCTGCTTTTTATTAAGTGGAACTTCCTCAAATCTGCGGAAAGTTGTTTCTTGTCTTAAAACACTTATCATCTTTGGAGTGTTCGGCAATACACGATACGAACCTACCGGGAAAATTGGCAACAAGAAAAATATAAACCACTTGGTCGCAATATATGAGCCGTCAGATTCAATTTCCTTTTTTCCATATAAGGTTGTGCCAATACCATTTGCTGATCCGGTGCTATTTTTAAGTCCATACTTGATTTTATGGTAACGAAAAGCAACAAACAGTCCAGTTAAAATAAATACTGACCAAAAAGAACTAACATTGATGGAAACACCTAAATCAAAGTAATAAGCAATTGTTAAAATTATTCCTAATATCAACAAACCGAATCTTAAAATAAACCGAGCTATGATTTTTATTTTTCCCATAATGCTATTGAATCGCCATATAATAAAGTCCGTAAGAGGTAAGAATTGCGTTAAATCTTTTGATGTAAGTAGAAGAAGAAAAAACATTTGGATTTTGTTTAATCCAATCTTGCACAGCTTTTTCTTTTCGCTGTGTAATAACAGTCATAGACACTTGCCGATTTTCTTCGTCAGTAAGAGTTGTTTGTAATGTAGAAAATGCTGATTCAATTTGAGGATCGTATGCCGGAGTAGAAGAACTCTGTGAGTTTTTTAGATTGTCCAATTTCTGTTGTTTTTCTTCTAATGTTTGCTGTCTTTCTTTAATCAATCTTTCCAACACAGTTTTTTCGTTAGACACGAAAACACCTATTAAAGATGTCATTTTATCTTTGCTTGTTTTATATTTCTGGTAGTAGTCATTGTATTGTTGTGTGAGTTGAGAAAACTCCTCAATTTTCGGAATAATACCTAAACCGATATACGAAGATATTTTGTTTGCTCGGTTTGTTTCAATAGAAACTAATTTTCGTGATATTGAAGCAAGGTTTTCATTCTCATTTAGTAATTCTTGGCCAGATTGTTGCATAATAAACTCATTCAGATATTTGTTCATAGTTGTCTTAACGACTGGTGCAAAATCTTCTGTTTCTTTTATTGCACCTTGAAATACACTAATGCTTTGTCTTCTGTCTGCCACAAGCTGGGATAACTCTTGGTCATAGTTTTTTCGGGTTGGTGGAGTTGGGGAAATAGATGGAGTTGTAGTTTGAGGTATAACTGCTTTTGTTTGTATGTTATCATTTGTTATCTTTTGTGCCTCTACTGCACTTTTGATTTCTGCTTTACTATTTTTACGCACCCACTTATTATTTTCTTTTACATAGTATCTATCCTCATTAAAACCATAATTGTGCAATTCCAAAGTTGTTAGTCCCTGTTGGTCAGCTAGTATAAAATAAGAATCTTCGATTCCTTTCCAAGAACTTTCAAGAGTAAGCTCATTTTTAGGTTTTTTCTTTAACACTTCAACCTCTTTTTTCAACTTCTCAATTTCAACAGATTGGTCAAGTTTTTTTGGTTCTTCTTTTGTTGTTTGAGTAGAGATATTTGCCGGATTAACAGGAGGAGTAATGGGCTTTTCTATTTTTACTTCCGATGACCTATTAAATACTTTCCAAGAAAATGGATTCCACCAAGAAGCAGAAACTGTTTGAGGCATCAAAACAAATGCGACTAAAATGACCAATACTATATTTAATTTATTTTTCATAAAAATTACGCGCTAGAACGCAAAAAGCTCCTAGCCAGATTCTGTAACCTTTCGGCTACACATACTCGTTTCCAAGTATGGCCGCAAAAGCGAAACTCTGACTAGGAGTTCTTTATGCTTTTGCGGACTTTGAACCATATCTTATAGCCGTGAAGCCGTAGGGTTTAGGTTCTTCTTATTTAATTATCTTTTAAGAATATCACAAAATAACCTTGCTGTTAATAAGCATTATAAAGACAAATTATAATCTTTGTGATACAATAGCGTTTATGATTATCAAGAATGTAAAAATAAATAATTTCAGAAGCGTGGAAAAACAGTCCATTGATTTAGCTCCCTTAACTTTCCTTTATGGTAATAATGCGGTAGGTAAATCATCTCTTTTTTACGCTTTGAACATATTAAGAAATATAGTTACTGATCCGGGCCAACCAGTAGATAAGTTTTTTGATTTGGGATTTGCTAATCTTGGAACTTTTAAGCAAGTAGTTTTTAAACACGAAGACACCAAAAGTATCACTATCGCTGTAAGTGGAAAACACGGCAACACTGATTTTACTTACGGAGTAAAAATTAACCCAAAACAAAGCGAGTTTTTTGTAGAAATAGAGAAGCCATATTCACTGAAACTTCGCTTGCCAGTAACTTTTCCATACACATTAAATGGCAATCTTCAAGAAGCATTTATATTTCAAGAGATTACATACAGTATAAACTGGACTGGCGTTGTGGCCCAAGTAACTCCAACAACAGTAAATGAAGAAACCAATAAACAAGCTAAAACAATTGCCTATCTTTTGAATCGTGGTGTTCAACTAGTCCGAAATGTAGATCTTGTTCCCCTACGAAGAGGATTCTCAAAACCACAATATGGAGTTGTTAATATAACTCAATTTCCAATTACGGAAGAAGAGGTTGCATCACTACTTGCGGTAGATGATTACCTTGATTCTAAATTAAGCACATACTTGGAGCAAACGATTGATAGACAATTTAGAGCCAAACCACAATCTGGAACATCACTAACATCACTTACAACAATTGAAAAAGTTTCCAAGATATCATCCGACATTGTTAATGATGGATTTGGGGTGAATCAATTAGTTTATTTATTGGCTAAAACTCTAAATAAAAATGCTATCACTGTTTGTATTGAAGAACCAGAAATAAACCTACACCCTAGTGTTGTAAGAAAAGTGCCTCACACACTAATAGAACTTGTAAAAGACGAGGGAAAACAGTTAATAGTATCTACCCACAGTGAATCACTAATACTTGCTTTGCTTTCGGCAATTGCCAGAGAAGAAATAACAACTAATGATGTTATTTGTTATTTAACAACAAGAGCAAATGGCGTTACGGATTTTACCAAACAAGAAATTACCGAAGACGGCCAAATATCCGAAGGACTGATAAGTTTTATGGGTGGAGAACTTGAAGATATAGAAACTTTTTTCAAGGCCAAAAAGAAAAATAAGGGTAAGAAAGAAAATAAAAAAGATTTGTCGGATGCAAAAGCAACTGAAACTATTGCAACTAACCCCCCTGAATCAAAATCAGACAACCAAGAACCTAATTCAGAAAAACAATAATATGTATGCCTGCTTTAATTATTATTGATGAGTGGCTACTTAATGATTTATATGGAAATAATGACGATAACCAAGAAAAAGCTCTTCGCTTTATTGTAAGGTTAGCAAAAACTTCCGACAAAATAGTTATTTTACATAATAGCCCCTTTGAAGCCAAAATGTTTCGCTTTATCAAGATGTCTGAAAATAATAATTTACTTAACTCATTGAGTAAATTATTTCATAATTCAATAGTCCGCAATTCATCCAAAACACTTTTTTTGAATGAGGAAGATCTTAAACCAATACCACCTAAATTACTTAAACTTATCCCAGAAGATGATGTGTATTTATTTCAAGCACATTTAAGTGTAAAAGATAGTTTCATACTTACTTCTGATGAGAGATGGCCTCAAAAGCTAGTTCAACATAAATCTATTAAGGTTTTAATGAGAGATGCTTTTTTGAAAAAATACCTAAAAGTATAATTATACTGGTGTGGATAACATAGTTGCCGGTATATTGTGAAGTGCTATAATTTAAGTATTAAAGCTTCGGCGACCTTTATATGTAAGGTTGAGCTAATCACTACAGATTTTCCGCTTCGGTAATCTGTTTTTTCGTTTTTATGCGAAAAACAGAGATTGCAAAATCTCTATGAAACTGGGTGATGAAAAAGCAAAAGAATCTTTCTCTGAACAAACGCCAACAGAAAAATCTGATGGTTCTATTTCAATTCTGGGTAATGAAGATGTGAGTGAACTTTCATCTTTCTTTGATCTACTTGCTCGCTTTGATTATGAAGATAAGCAGAAAGAAAAATCGGTGCTTAAAACAGGCCCATTAGTTTCACCTCCTAATGGGTCAGTTTTAATTTCTGATACTTAAAAATATATGGCAGAGGTGAAAAACAAAACAAAATATCAATTGGTCGGAGATAGAAAATACTTCGCTCAAATACCTAACTATATACCAGATCATTCAACTGCAAATGAGTTGGCTTTGTATGTTCACATCAAAAAAATTGCTGGCGAAAATGGAGAATGTTTTGCAACAGAACAGACATTGATGAAAAAACTAGGCAAAGGAAAAAAGGCCTTTGATAAGGCCGTAAAATATCTTATTTCACAAGATTGGATTACTTTTAGTGGTAAAACAAGAGGAAAAACACGCCCAATAAATACATACCAAATCAACGATATTTGGGAAATGAACAATAATTATTATGAAAAGATAAATGCTAAAAGCAATATATCTAATATATCTACAAAAGATAAATCTCAAAAGTTCGAGGATATATTTCAAAAGCAATATAACATAAGTTCTAGAAGCAATGTAGAAGAAGAACCATCTTTAATAAGAACCAAAGAAGAAGAAATACTTGCTTTTCAAGAAAAGCAGGAAAAAGTTAAGCAAAGGAAAAGAGAAATAAGAAAAATAATGGATTCAATAAAAGATGGTTAGGTAAATCACTTTTTGTGATTATTAACTTTAACTGTATAATATAAATGTATGAGTATAAATAAAACCAAATGCGTAATTTATTGTAGAGTATCATCAAAAGAACAGGAAGAAACTGGTTATTCTCTCGATTCACAAAAGAAACTTCTTATTGACTATGCAAACAGAAAAGATTATGAAGTAGTCGAAGTATTTTCTGTTGCAGAATCAGCAAGCGGAGCAAAACAAAGAAAGGTATTTGAACAAATGATGGAGTTTATGAAAAAGAAAAGCATATCAATTCTTTTGTGTGAAAAAGTTGATCGTCTTACCAGAAACTTAAAAGAGGCAGTAGTGGCTAATGACTGGATTGAAGCTAATGAGGAAAGACAACTTCACTTCGTAAAACAAAATCTTATAATACACAGATACGCCAAATCAGACGAGAAGTTTCGTTGGGATATTGAGATAGTTCTTGCGAAGAAGTATATTTCTAATCTTTCGGAAGAAGTTAAAAAGGGTCAGAAAGAAAAAATTGCACAAGGTTGGCTTCCGGCTAAACCGCCAATAGGATATAAAACGATTGGAGAAAAGGGACACAAAATCCACATCATAGATGAAACTAAAAGCCGTTCTATCAAAAAAGCATTTGAGTATTATGCGACAGGAAATTATTCTCTGATTGGCTTGCGAGAAAAATTATATGAGGATGGATTAAGAACCAGAAATGGTAGCAAACTTTCAAAAAGTAGGTTGGAAGACATACTGAAAGATCCATTTTATATGGGATCATTAAGATGGAATGATTTTGTGCATAACGGCAAACACGAGCCATTAGTAGATAAAGAACTCTTTGACAAGGTTCAATTTACGCTTACACGAGGTAAATCACCGCATTACAAAAGACACACCTTTCAGTTCAGTAAAATGATTGAGTGCGGAGAATGTGGAGGTTCAATAAGCGGCGAGATACAAAAAGGAATTGTTTATTATTCTTGCAAACACAACCGGCCGTGTTCCCAAAAAGGAATGACTAAACAGACGGACTTGGACACTTCCTTGATTGGTGCTTTCCGCTTCTTCGAAAATATAACTGAAAAAGAAGCAGACCTCATAAGAGACAAAATTAAGGCAGATCATAAGCTAGAAGCCGAATACAAGGAAAATACCCTTAAAACCCTTGATCTTCGCTATAACGCATTACAGAAACAATTAGATATACTCTACAATGACCGGCTGTCTGAAAAGATAACCCAAGAAAGATGGGAAACGAAACAGAAAGAAATAAATACCGAGCAAGCGGAAATCCAAAATCAAGTAACCAAGTTGAAGAATGAGGAAACAAAATACTTTGAGTTGTATATAAACATCTTGGATCTCGCACGCCGGGCCAGAGAAATATACGAAAAGAGAAGCCCGGAAGAACGCCGGTTGCTTCTATCTCATATTTTTGCGAACCTAATCTTGAAAGACAAGAAAGCTGATACTGTCTTAAAGAGTTCAGTAAATAAAATAGCAAAAAGAGTTCAAGAAAAGATTGATGCTCAAAATAACTTCGAACAAACACAAAAAACCTCTGAAAGCATTGTTTCAAAAGGTTTTTTGCTCACGACATCATCAAATCGTGCGGTAAGGACTTTGGAAACCCGAAAAAATATTCGAACCTCAAAAAATCCTTTGGTTAATGCTCGACACGAGGATTCTGACCTCACTTCAAGCACTTTGCTCCGGGGGTAGGGATCGAACCTACGACCAATCGCTTACGTTTTGCCCACTATTACTAATGGTACGGACTATATCATCTCCATAATTTAAAAAATTTTAGGAGTGAGGCGCTTCGGACTCCGAATTAAATCGAAGCACTACTCTCTTGCGAGATAGTCTCTACACCTTCCCCGACGTACGTCGGGACTTGGCTCGGGATTATCCTTTTCATAAAGGACTTCCCCGAATTCACCTCATTTTCGATCTATCTTTCGATAGAAAGCTGCGTAATACCACAGGCGACCGCTCTACCGCTGAGCTACCCCGGAATTTACATCGGAATATTTATTTAAAAAGAACAACGTGGACCCTAGGAGACTCGAACTCCTTACCTCCTCATTGCAAATGAGGCGCTCTACCAGATGAGCTAAGGGCCCTTTTGGGTAAGAGAAGTTTATCTTATTTTGCCCGAAATGTAAATTTTTAATTTTTATGGTACTTAATTCTTGCCAGCCGTGGAGAAAACATTAGCCACAAGGTCTAAGAGAAAGTTTTTGTTTCGTAAAGATGTCGGCGGAGTAGTTTCAGAGGAAGTTGGAACGAATTCTGGAATCTGGACAGGCGCAGGTTCCCCCTCTCGATAATTGCCTTCGAAACTGTCCATATTCGAATCACGCCGAAACTCCATATCTCCTTCCTTAAATTCTGGCGGCCTTTGTCCCTCTCTCGTATTTTCCGGACTAGGTTGCCCCTGCCCCTCCATCATTCTTTCTCTGAAATACTGTTCGGTTTCTCCACCATAGTTCTCTCCCCTATTGCTATCCATTCTACGATCCTCCATCCTGCCATCCTTGCTTTCCGGATGGCCACATTCTTCCAGATGCTCCTTGCAATAAGCATCGCATTCCTCTCTGGTCTTACACCCGCCAGGACCGCTTCTAGGAGTGTCGAATTCTTCAAAACACTTTCTCATTTTTTCCCCGTTTTCCTGAGACGGACGCACATCGGAGATATCTCCAAAAGCGTCTTCTAGGCAGTCTTTCGCTTCCCCAGACGCGCCTTTCATAGATTCCTTAAAATTTCTACTCCCTTCTTCCATCTCTTTCAAGCGTTCAGGGGGCAAGAGTTCGTTATCAATGGCAAAATTCATGCAGGTTTCCTCATTAGTCGGCTGATTGCAGAAATTGTCGCACTCTTCTTTGCCTCGGCATCCCCCGGGACCCCTGCCTCCAGTTTTTTTCATCATCTGATATTCTTCCTCCGTCATAAATCCGGCTTTCAGGGCAAATTCGGCGCATTCTTCCATATGCTCCTCGGTTGAACAATACCTATCGCACTCCTCTTTGCCCCGGCAAGCAGGAGGTTTGGCTCCATTTTTTATGGCAGTGAGCATTTTCCCCGCTTCCACTTGCTCCTCTGGGCTCATAAAGCCCGCCTCTATGGCGAAAGTCATGCACTCCTCCATATTTGCCGGGCTACTGCAATATGAATCGCACTCTTTCTTATTTTTACAAGCGGGAAGCTTGACGCCACGCTTGAGCGCTTCCTTTATTTTTCTGGCTTCGGAAAGCTCTTCCCCCGACATCAGATTGTTTTCCTCGGCAAAAGCCACACATTCTTCTATTTTGTCTATGCTGTCGCAATAGCTTTCGCACTCCTCTTTGGTCTTGCATCCTCCCGGCCCTTTTATTTCTCCGGACGAAACCTTGCGCGCCACTGCTATCTCTTCCTTGCTCATTAAATCGTTCTTTTCAGCAAAATCAAGGCAGACTTCTTGGTGTGCAGTCACATCGCAATACGCCTTGCAAGACTCCTTGTTGGCGCAACTCCCTAGCTCCGCAATTGGGAAAGCTATATCCGCCTCTCCCGCTTTGGCGAAACTGGGAGCGAAAGCAAAAACAGCCAGAGCTACCGCCAGAGACAAAAACAATTTGCCATTTTTCATTTTATTCAAAAGGGTTAGTTTTAATATCTTTGAATGGATTGGTCTTGTTCACGGGATTTATATCAGGAGCCTTTTCGAGCGCATTCTCGCTGGGTACATAGTAATCATAGCCAGATTTTTTATCTGATTTTGTATCTTGCATTAAAAAGTAGGCAAAAACGGCTACCACGATAAGGATAACCGCAGAAGCGATAACAGTTTTGGACTTGTTTGTCATGGGTTGATTATACAACTTTCTGGTGGCAAATACATCTCTGCGTTAGGTCTTGCCTAACGCCGAAAGAGGTTTTTGTTATAAATGAATCTTTGTCGCTTCCAGCATCAGAAACATCGGGATTTCTTGACGGATGCGGTCTTCTTCTTTTTGACGAGGGCCTTTTTGGCTCTTTTTGTGCGAGACCCATTCTTCGAGTCGAGTTACAGCGAAACCATTGGCATGCAGGAATTCAAAATAAGTCTCGAGCGGCCGATGAAATGATATGGTTGTTTTTTTCTTGGTCTTGTCTTTTTCTCCGGGCGTCATGTCTATCTTAGTTCCGTATTCTGAAAGATAAGCGTCAATTCGACGATACTGTTTACCTTTTTTGGAATCCCAATCCCAGCTGGATTTTTGCGGAATGCGAAAAGTCGGATGATTGAGAACCATGATAAACTTTCCCTCTTTTTTAAGAACTCGAGAAGATTCTTTCAATACCTTGCTTAAATTTTGAATATTTTGGACAGAAAGAACAATAACAGCTATATCAAAATAATTATTTTTAGCAAAAGAAAGCTGGTCTGCTTTAGTAACGTGAAAAGAAATATTTTTCGGAGAGCGTTCTTTTGCTTTAGCGATTAATTCGGGAGAAATATCCGCACCAGCGACTTCGGCTCCGGCCATGGCAAAAGCCCGCGAAAAATACCCCTGCCCGCAGGCAATGTCTAGTATCTTCATCTTCGGCTCTTTAGGCTTTATATCTAGAATCCGCATAAGGTTCGGTAAAATGACCTTGGCCTGAAAAGAATCCGGCGATTCTTCTAGCAGTTCGTCGTACCAGTCTGCCACTTTGCCCCAAGAGGTTTTTTCATCATTTTTAGCCATATACACACTATATTATAGTCTTTAATAGATCCAAAACAAAACCCCACCTGACGGCGGGGTTTTGCGGCACATACATCGTTTACGATAAATGT